>DOXE01000411.1 GCA_003519205.1 Chloroflexota bacterium | reverse complement strand
TTGGTTCTCTCCGTCTGGTTGACCCTCATCAGGCTTTGTAGGGCTCACTGGGCTGTCCTCTTCAGGCTTAGTGAATCTTTCAATCAACCTATCCATAAGGGAGAAGATAATTTCGATGTTGTAGCCCACAAGAAAGGCGAGCGCCAATGGCGAGATGGAACTCACAATTGACTGCCCCGGAAGAAGAAAGACAAACCAGCCGATGATCAAACCTGAAAGCGTGCCCAAGGCCAGGCGTAAAAGGTAGCTGCGATTTGATTCTTCAGAAAATGTTTTGTTTGAAATTTCCCGCGTTATAGTTCGGAGAACGTAAACAGAGGCGCCTAGCAGACCGTATAGCACCGGCAATAAGTAGCTCTGAAGAATGATAAGCGCGAAATCCGTACACAATCTTACCCTGCGCGATTCTTCTTTGGTCTTCTCTCGGTTAAGTTGCCGCTCCAATGCAGCCTTTTCTGCTTTTATTGTATCTAATTTGGTTTGTCGTTGGGTCTTGATGACTTCGACGAGATTCGATTGACCCAACCAGGTTTTCATCTCCGTAATTGCAGATAATACTTGTTCTCTTTCCTTTACTATCTGATCAAGAGCAGGGTTTACCTGTAAAGTTCCCGTTTCATTCTCACCGATATTATCGGTCGTAGCCTGGGTCTGAGCCTGGTTAACGAGGGTGGCCAGCCTGTTGTCTAAGTCCGCCAGCTTCTTTTCTAACTCCTCAAGTTCCTTTTTCTTGTCATCGATTTCTTTCTGCACGTCTTGATCGTTGATAAGAACTTGGTCCTTTTCAATTTGTTTTGTAAGGTCTTCAAGTTGTGCTTCAATCTCTTCGTTTGGGGGGATATCCTCGTCACTAACGACAATCCATTGCCAGCCTATAGACCATCTCAGTAGAATGGCAGAATTTCGCTCGAGTTGTGTCCTGAGGGCTTCCAACTCATCTTCCAATCTTTGGCGCTCGGCAATGATTTCCAGCGTCTCTCGCTCCCAATCGGGTGAAAAGTAAAATTCGTAGCTGCCATCCGCCCGACCGTCCCTACCTTCTTCCTCCTTTAATTTGAAGAGCACTTCTATCTCGGAGTGATCCAGAATTGCCTGGTTTATTGCATTTGTTAATTGAATTTCGTTGTCGAGCAACTCCGTTAATTTGACCGATAAGCTATTTCCGATAACCCAATAAATCTGGAAAATTAATACGAATAACAGGACTCCAAGAGTCCAGATAGTGTAGCGAGTAACCGTCTGACTAGCTTCTGTTCGCCCATACTGACTTTGGAGAAACCCACGAAAACCAGATTTTTTTGGTTCTAAGCAAATGGCTCTCACGCTGGCCACCGTGGCCGGCTTTATTAGCTGGTTCATTTGCCTGAAGGCTTCCCAAAATTGAACCGTGAACTCCGTAGACCACACGCCCGCGTCCCATTTAGTCTTGGCGATGATCAGTGTTTTGAGGATTTCTTCGTCGACTTCTAATCCTTCTCTAGCAGTATAAGCAACTAGATTTTGGGCATCTGTGATAGCTCTATCTATTTGGATCGAACTGTCTTGATTCGATCCAACCCTATCTTCTTTCTGTTGTGGCTCTGGATTATCCATATCTACACCCTCGCTCAGATGCAAGAATTCTAATAAAGACAGAAAAATTCGACCGTGTTACGACAATACGTTGGAGGAGGTGACCATGATGAGATGAAGATGAAAGTGATGAGGTCCCAATAACAGTATATTGCTTTCTAAAAAACGAAACAACGAAATAGTCCCAAGGTCCCAAGCTCTCTAGAGTCAAGGCATCATAGACTTTGCTGGGTGGGTAGTGCATCACAATACAGATTGGTCCCCATAAAACGTTCCGCTTGCCGTTCGCGAGCCGCCTCCACCCGCCGTTGAATCGTTTCTGATGGCTCGCCCCNNTAGATTCGCCACAAAGTTGAAACACCCAATATAATTAACCCGATGAACCGAGACCCCAAAATCGGGCAACCCACACACAAATCCTTCTTTTTATTGGCTATTGCCACAATTATTATCCTGGTTGCCTTCTGGCTGCGAACAAATAACCTTGATCAATTCCCGCCGGGAATCACCGTGGACGAGGGAATGAATGTACTTGAAGCCTTTCAAATTTCGCAAGTCTGGCGATTCCCATTCTATGAAGATCCGGGTCGCCCCGAACCAATTTTCCGTACTATCGGTACGCTTAGCAGTTTCATTTTCGGCCAGTCGATTTGGGCGCAGCGGTTCACGACCGCCCTAGTTGGAACCTTGACAGTTGCGGTGCTGTTCTGGGCGATGCGTCAGTGTGTCCCTGATTTATCCCGACATCATCGTTGGATTACTGGGCTTGCGGTCGCGGGATCACTTGCGGTTTCCATTGGGCATATCACGATGACCCGCTCTACATACCGTGCAGCCATACAACCGTTGTTCATGGCGCTGTTTGCCGGTTTCTTGTTGCGAGGATTGCGTAACGAAAAGCGTCGTGATTTCGTGCTGGCAGCACTAGCACTGGCAGCGGTTATTTATACCTATTTTGCTGGCTTGATCGTACCATTATCGGTTGCTTTTGTTGTCATAAGTTTATTAATGTTTCAAAGGTCGGGTTGGCGACGCTGGCTATCAAATCTGATTTTGATGACCGCAATTTTCGCATTGCTTGTATCGCCGCTCCTCTATTTATTATCGACTGATTCAGAAAGAATTCTATGGAAGGTGGAAAAACAGGCCGACGATCCGAGAGACAATACACTTGAGAAATTGAAGGGAACTTGGCAGCAGTTTATGGTGATTGGCGACGTAACTCCTATGTACAACACCGAATCTGCCCCGTTGGTACCACGCACCTTTGATTTGCTGTTCATGGTTGGGTTGCTGGCGCTAATCATTCGAGGACGCCGGATATCGTCGGCGCTGGTGCTAGGATTTCTTCTGTTAACCCCTATTCCCATGATTGGCTCAGATGAAATTCCACAAAATATTCGCAGTATCGGGTTGTATGCGACCTACCCTCTTGTAATTGGTTTGGGCACTGCTCTTATCCTCATGATTCTGGCATCGAAACGCTGGTCGGCGGCTCTGATTACTGGCTTGTTGATCGTGTTGATTGGGGCAGATGCCATCTATGCCTACCAGACCTACAATGATTACTGGGAAAAATCGTATCTATGGCCTATTTTTGGGAGAGATATTCCCCACGGCGAGTGGTTCTTCCGCACCGACCGGCGGGATTTCTCCCATTGGTTGGCACAACAGGATGTGCCGCTACTTGTTCCCGTTACCGAACTGAATCGAACCACAACACGGGCTTGGCTTATGCAGTATTATCCTCAAGTCAAGACATCCTCTGTTGAAAATATTGCCATTCCTCCAGATACACGATTGGTGGTTCCCTGGAGTCTGGGACGCGGAGGGTTGATGCGTAACGAACGACATTTTGCCCTCTTACAAAATGAAGTGATCACGCTCCTTCCCCCATTGACAGCCAAAACGTACCAGGCACTTGTATCCGATATAGATGACGCCACCGCCATATATCGAGATGAGGGAACTTTATCGCTGCTAGCCCGCGTCAAACCTGTTCCAGATGACATGACATTGACATTCGAGCGGATGACGGGTACCACCTCGTTTATCTATGATGAAGGGGTGCATTTTACCGGTTGGAGCGGTCCGGAAACCGTTGCCCCGGGGCAAAAAGCCGAGTACGTTCTGTATCTTGAAGCGCTTAAACCTCTTTGGCATCGTTACGATTTTTAC
>DOXE01000503.1 GCA_003519205.1 Chloroflexota bacterium | reverse complement strand
GGTATGGCCACCAACATCCCGCCACACAACCTGAGTGAAGTTTGCGATGCCATCGCCTATATGATCGATCATCAAGATGAACTAGATTCCGTGACTCTCGACGACCTCATGCAGTTCGTAAAAGGGCCCGACTTTCCCACCGGCGCCCTGATTATCGGCACAGAAGGCATCCGCAGCGCATATGCCACTGGGCGCGGCCGGGTGATCATGCGTGCCGTAGCCGAGATCGAGGACATGCCGGGCCAAACCGGCCGCCATCGCATCAATATCACCGAAATTCCTTACCAGGTCAATAAGGCCAATCTCATCGAACGGTTGGCCGAGTTGGTAAACCAGGGCAAGATCACCGACATCTCCGATCTTCGCGATGAATCAGATAGACGTGGTATTTCCATCATCGTGGAGCTCAAGCGAGGAACCCAGCCCATGAAGGTGCTTAACCAACTTTATAAGCACACTGCATTGCAGCAGAACTTTGGCGTGCAGATGCTGGCCCTGGTCGATAGGGAGCCACGTTTGTTATCTCTGAAACGCGCCCTGCAAATCTACATCGATCACCGGGTTGATGTTATCACCCGGCGCACGCAATTCGAACTCGACAAAGCTTTGCACAGGCAGCATATTCTCGAAGGCCTGTTGATCGCCATGGGCCATTTGGACGAAGTCATTGAAACGATCCGAAGTTCGGCTGATGCTGATGTAGCTCGTAGCCAGCTCATGAACCGTTTTGGGCTCACCGAAGTACAGGCCACGGCTATCCTGGATATGCAACTACGCCGCTTGGCTGCTTTGGAACGCCAGAAGCTGGAAGATGAGTACAAAGAGATCAGTAAACAGGTGGAATACCTGCGCAGCTTATTGGCCGATAAAAAGAAGATCCTGGCCCTGATCAAGGAAGACGTTGCCGAATTAAAGGAAAAGTATGGCGATGAGCGGCGATCGCAGATCGCTTTTGGATTGGATGCCGACCTGAACATGGAAGATCTGGTTCAGGACGAGGACGTATTAATCTCCATCACCCAGAGAGGATATATCAAACGCACTCCTGTGGCCGCCTATCGCGTGCAAGGGCGTGGTGGCCGGGGTATGATTGGGATGAGTACCCGGGACGAAGACCAGCTCGAACATCTCTTTGCCGCCGGCTCCCTCAACCATATCCTCTTCTTTTCTGACCGGGGAAAAGTATACTCCGAACGAGCCTTCGAGATCCCTGAGTATGATCGCACGGCCAAAGGCACCTCTCTCATGTCGATTCTACCCTTAATGCCAGAAGAGAAGATCACCGTCGCCTTGCCGGTGCACAGCTTTGCCGAAGCTGAGTATTTGACGATGATAACGAGAAAAGGGCGAATCAAACGGGTTGGAGTTAACGCCTTTGAGAATGTCAGGACCAGTGGGCTGATTGCCATCAGCCTGGATGAAGATGACGCCTTAGGTTGGGTGACAATGACCGAGGGGGATCAAGATCTGATCTTGGTTAGTGAACAAGGACAAGGAATTCGATTCAGCGAAGAAGACGTACGCTCTATGGGCAGGACAGCGGCTGGCGTCCATGCCATGCGTTTCATGGAAGATGATCAACTGACTGGGGCCGACGTCGTGGTACCAGGTCGCGACCTTCTGCTAATAACCGAAAAAGGATTCGGCAAACGTACGCCCCTGACTGAATATCGACTTCAAAGTCGCTATGGGAAAGGCGTTCGAGCAATGACTTTGAGCAATTTGACCGGCAAGATCGTCAGCGCGCGGGTTGTTGATCAGGAAGATGAAGTAACCTTTATTTCGGCCAGCGGCATTATCTTGCGTACCTCGGTGGATACGATCTCGCGCCAGGGGAGGTTTTCGCGCGGAGTCACCGTGATGGATTTAAAGCCAGGTGACACGATTGTGTCGGTAGCGATCGTCCGAGAAGGACATTTGTCGANNAACCACTTTGGCTAACGGGTGAAAACACATTCAATATTTAATTTGAGTTGGCAGCATACATGCTATCAATTCTTGCTTTATTTATTATGATCGTTAATCGTCTACCTGAATTAATGGCCCAGAAAGGGATCTCGATTCGTAAGCTCTCACTGTTGACCGGCGTCACCTATACG
Organism: Chloroflexota bacterium; assembly: GCA_003519205.1. Taxonomy (GTDB): domain Bacteria; phylum Chloroflexota; class Anaerolineae; order Promineifilales; family Promineifilaceae; genus UBA11865. The sequence goes on along the minus strand of DOXE01000503.1, from coordinate 991 downwards.
ACGATTAGAGCCATCTACCATAGCGAGCGACGTAGTGTGCAGCTCGCAGTGTTGGATGCTATTTGCCAGGCCATGGAAATCCAACCAGGCGATCTTTACATCTATGTTCCGGAGGGCACTGTCTACCAGGAGCCAACAAAAATAGCAGACCACGGAATGAGCCGTCCGGAATTACAAGATCAGACAATGAGTCCAAGCTCTGAAGAAGAGCTCTCGGATGGTTGGAAGAATTGGTAACGGACCGGATTCCTAGGCGTTTATTAGGCCATTCGCCATAAGCTGATCATAAGTGAATATAGTACTTTAGTATTGTTTTGGTCCATTTCTACTCTGTTATGTAGACAAGCTCTTATTCGTATCGCATCGATTGGGGATTAAAGTGGCGATATTAATCAAAAAACATTCTTCATATGATTTATATCCTCATGACCCTTGGAATTATGGAATTCATCGATGCACTCCGGGAGTTGATCGGTGGTCCGGTGGAGTTTCCTCAACTGCTCCTGGCCATACTCGTCTTCGTCGCCCTCTTGATAGCGGAGAGGTATTACCGTGACAATGGGTAAGGCGGTGGACCATCATTTAGGGCGGTAATTGATTGGTAAATCATATCTAGCGGTGAAACGTACGGTAGGATAAAATGCGCATATTCGGTCGGCTATGCGATTCCAGTCATTGCAAGAAGTGCACGGGAGTGAACCATGAAAACTCTCAAGTTGTTCCTCGCCTTCCTCCTGGTGTCACTGATTTTGGCAACTTTTACCGGGCAGGCTTTTGGCCAAACCAGCTATGTGATCCAATCTGGTGATACCTTATCTTCAATAGCCAGGCGTTTTGGCGTTTCTGTGTCAGCCATTACGACGGCCAATAACATCGTCAATCCGAATCTCATCTTTGCTGGCCAAACCCTAGTAATTCCCGGCGCCGAACCATCCGGTGGCACAGGCGGACCAACAAATTCGCCGCCAGCTCCTGCCCCTCCCCCAAGCAC
>DOXE01000446.1 GCA_003519205.1 Chloroflexota bacterium | reverse complement strand
GCCTGGCTAGGTCTGGCAGCTGCTCGTTTCGAGCGCGCTGCTGCAGGCCATATCGTCGGTATATCATCAATCGCCGCCGATCGGGGCCGGCGGCTGAATCCAGGCTACAACACGAGTAAAGCTGGATTAGATACCTACCTGGAGGCATTAAGAAATCGATTATCCCGGTATGGAGTGACCGTTACGACGATTAAACCTGGATTTGTCGATACCAGGTTATTGGAAAATGCCCCTCGAACGATGTGGGTTATTTCGCCGGAAGAGGCAGCCCACCAAATCTACCGGGCGATTGAGAAAAGAAAACAGACCGTGTATATTCCAAAACGCTGGCGTTTCGCTGGCCTGGTTATTAGGCACATGCCGTCGGTGATTTTTCGCCGGTTAAACATCTAAGCATCGAGACTCACGACTAAAAACCATGAAAATAGAAGATATCAAGTTCAATTCAAGCCAGACAAACCAACTAATACAAAACGATAGGTCTAATTATAGCCTACCGTTAAGCCGATTAGAGCGAGTTTCAGCCTGGGGTCGGGCATCCAATGCCATGAGCTTTGTTTACCGGCCTAGCACCCTCGAAGAAATTCGACGAGTTTTAAGCATTGCCAACACCAGCCACCGAAGTATCGGACTCCGAGGTGCAGGTTATAGCTATGGGGATGCAACTTTAAATGGCGAAAATATCACGCTCGACATGCGAAGAATGAATCGTATCCTTGATTGGAATCCAGAAACTGGCCAAATTCGGGTCGAACCGGGAGTGACCATTTCTCAACTGTGGCAATATGTGCTGGAAGATGGCTGGTGGCCGNNGTAGAGGCACTAGCTAGCAGTAATATTGGGGAGATGATAGATCAGTTCGAGGATAATCTGCCCAATTCTGATTATCTCGTCGGATGGATCGACGCCTTTGCCAAAGGTAAATCTCTCGGCCGGGGTCAAATCCACCTTGCCCGGTACCTACCAACTGGTGTAGACCCAAGTCCCCATCAGACGATGCGCTTAGATTATCAGCATCTGCCCGATGTGATGTTTGGGATCATGCCCAGGTCGATTATGTGGCGATTTATGCGACCATTATTTAATAACCTTGGGGCACGATTCACAAACATGGGCAAATACTGGTCTTCGAAGATTACCCACGGCTCTATATTCTTACAATCACACGTGGCTTTTCACTTTCTTCTCGACTACGTTCCTAACTTCAAACTTGCTTATGGGCCAGGTGGTTTGATCCAATATCAGTGTTTTGTTCCCAAGGAAAATGCATTGGATGCTTTTAGTGATTTGTTACGCCTGTGCCAGAAGCGAGGGCTACAAAATTATCTTACTGTCCTCAAACGACATCGTCCGGATGAATTTCTTATCTCGCATGGCGTGGATGGCTACTCCATGGCAATGGATTTTCGGGTTACACCTAAGCGTCGATCAAAACTGCTGGCGTTAGCAAGAGAGATGGATGAGATTGTAATCAATGCTGCNNCAAACTAATATGTGGCGCCGACTCTTTGATTGATTATCGCTTCACACGAATATCGGCACAAACATTTGAACGATTTTTGCTAATCTACTTGCCAATCTTGAAACTGTGGGGGCAACTCGTTGAGGCGCCTGAAGAAATTATGCTCACCCGTTAACGTTTCCAACCTAAGCCAGAGGGGCCGGCCGTCATCCGCTTCAAATGCCAACGAAATCTTCCGATCTTCAAGTTGGTTTACTAAAGCCCAATAATCCCTGGCAACATTTTCTAATGGCCTCGCCGAACCATCTGGAGCTTCCTGTCGGCCAGCAACGAATTGCGCTAGGCGGACGACATACTTGTCTGAAACATCATCTTGCAACAGCACTTCTGCTGTAAAAATAGCTCTCAAAAAGTCACCGTCTGGAATTCTCCAAACGAATTGAACCCGGAATATCTCGCCAACTTGATGGTTCGCCTCAGGCATGGAAATAATTCGTTAATTTTCGAGGCAGAAATAAAGCCGCTGCTGAGGCAGCAGCGGCTTTATTTATCAATCATTAATTACCATCAGCGAATGGCTGCTTCAGTATCCTTGTTGAAAAGATGCATTTGATCGACATTCACGACTAGATCGACATCGTTTCCAACTGACGGTGCCAAGCGTGTATCGACAATGGCAACAAAACTATTTTTCCCTGAATTGAGAAATAGATGAAGCTCATGACCTAATAGTTCTATTACCTCGACATTGGCTTTCACCGGCGATGCATCGATGTTTGGGGGAACATAGGGAGTGGCATGAATGTTTTCCGGGCGGATCCCAAATATCACTTCCTTCCCAACGTAATCCCCATAGGCCTTCTTTCGCCCTTCGGGTACATGGACGCGAAAATCACCAGTGTCGACAAACAATTTACCTTCTTCTCCGACAAGGGTTGCATCGAAGAAATTCATGCTCGGGCTACCAATGAACCCAGCAACGAATACATTGTTCGGGGTATTGTATAGATTACGTGGTGTGTCGATCTGCTGGAGGATACCATCACTAATAACCATGATTCTGTCACCCATGGTCATCGCTTCCACCTGGTCATGGGTGACGTAAATAAATGTCGTACCTAGTCGTTTATGCAACTTCGAGATATTTGCTCGAGCTGATACCCGAAGTTTGGCATCCAGGTTTGAAAGTGGCTCATCCATAAGAAACACATCAGGTTCGCGCACAATCGCCCGGCCAACGGCAACTCGTTGTCTTTGGCCACCAGATAGCGCCTTTGGTTTCCGATCCAGGAGGGTTGTTAAACCTAGAATATCTGCCGCCTCATTCACACGCCTGTCAATTTCATTCTTAGGCGTTTTACGCAATTTCAATCCAAACGCCATATTGTCATAGACGGACATGTGAGGATAGAGGGCATATGACTGAAACACCATGGCGATGTCACGATCTTTAGGTGGGACATCATTTACAACCCGATCGCCAATGAGTATTTCGCCTTCAGAAATCTCCTCCAATCCGGCCAGCATTCTGAGGCTGGTCGATTTGCCACAACCTGAAGGACCTACGAAGACGACGAATTCTTTATCAGCTACTTCGATACTTAAATCCTCGACAGCCGTGAAATCGCCGAATCGCTTGTACACATTTCGATAGGTTACACTAGCCACAAAGCCACCTCCTTTTCTAGGCTCTTCGCGTCAATTAGAATCGGGTCCTCGTCCAAAATTCTTCGGGGCAAAACACACTTAAAAATATAGCTGTGCTGCACTGATATGTCAAGGTGACATTTACATGAGGGTTAGCATCACGGCTAAAACAAAAAGACCGATGGCTATTAGCAGGATCATGGAGTTGATCTTGATCGCATCCGCTATACTATCGCCATCTTTTCCATCATTAATCCTTGGCGGCCGAGGTCCTTCTCCAAGTAAAGTACTTCGTAACCTAGCGACGTTTTCTGGTCTGTCATCAGGATGCATCTCAAGCGCCCAATGAATGGAATCACTCATATTACGATCGACTTCTGTGTTAATTGTATGTAATGATCGTAAAACAGCCGGATTTAGAAACCTCTCCTTCGCTTCAGGAGGTGCCTGGGCTGCCAATAGATGATATAACGTGCCTCCAAAGGCGTAAATATCTGAACGCACATCCGTATGTTCGGATTCTGCACCATATTGCTCTAATGGCGTATAGTAGGCGGTCCCTCGTCCTTGAATCACGGTAACGGTGCTTGATGAATCACCCGTCATAACTTTAGCGAGGCCGAAATCAACCAGCTTTATCCGATCATCTGGCGTTAATTTGATGTTGGCTGGTTTAATATCCCGGTGTAAAACAGGAGGGTCTTGATTATGAAGATATTCCATCGCGTCCATGATTTGAAGAGCCCATTCCATCACTGTCTTGACGCTTAATTTTTGACCTTGAACCTGGCTATCGTCTATCATTTCTTTGAGATTTTTACCAGGAACGAAATCCATTACGAGGTAATCACGACCTCCATCAGTAAAGAAATCTGACACCTTAGGTAAATTGGGATGGTCCAACTGTGCCAACAAACTGGCTTCGCGCAAGAATTGGGATTGTTCTTGCAGGCGTGCCTCGGGAGAAATATTGGCCTCCGGTTGTACTTCCTTTATCGCACACAAACGCCCAGGCAAACGCAAATCTTCGGCCCGGTACACGTTTCCCATACCGCCCCGGCCGACAACGTCGGTGATTTTATACCGTTCTCGCAAAACAGTTCCGCTCTGAAGTTTGCCAATCATTTTACTTCGAAAGAATACCTTTTATGCTTATATCGATTATAATGCAATTGTTCAATATTGAGTTGGCGAGGGCAACAAGAATATGAACGACAAACCAATCCTGATTGCTCGTGAAGGTCAGTTAACGGGCGAGCGATGGACAATAGAAAGCGAAGAATTCCTTATCGGCCGGGGAAGTGACTGCCAGCTCGTCTTACCAGAACGCCAGGTTTCTCGCCACCATGCAAGGATCACCAGTATCGGCGGCACCTATGTTCTCCACGACTTAGGAAGTAAGAATGGGACTCACCTAAACGGAACTCAGGTAAAAGGTTCCACAACGCTTCGAGATGGCGATGAAATCCAAATTGCACTTCGCGTCAAGCTAATTTTTGTTGGGACAGATGCCACAGTACCACTGACTATGGAGGAACCCGAGCCCCAAGGCAATATGGAATTAGACAAACTCCAACGCGCCGTGCGAATTCAAGGGCAAGAACTCTTACCTCCCCTATCATTGGCCCAATTTCGTCTCCTGGAAGCTTTATTTGATGCAAAAGGAGCGGTTGTCGATCGGGATAGCATCGTCGACATCGTCTGGCCTGGTACGGACGGCATTGGCGTAACCGAACAGGCGATTGACGCTTTAGTCCGGCGACTGCGTGACCGGCTTGCTGAACTGGATGATCACGATTACGTGGTAACAGTTCGCGGACACGGTTTTCGTCTTGACAACACGCCTCACTAGGTCACCAGTCGATTGGCTATAACGGTTTCTAATCGTCCAAGGCGGCTTTTAAGCTCTTGATCGTCCTTCTCATCAGCCTGAGCCGATATCGCTCCGACTAGTTCCATAAGCTCAGGTTGTACAAGCTCGGTGTTTTCGTCGAGTAACTGGCGCATCTCCTCATCGCTCTCAGCCCTGAGTAACTGGTTTATCAATCTGACTTGAGGCGGAGATTGTTGTTCGATTACCTGGACGATTCCATTCTGAATCTCGCGAAGATCGGCCAACCGCGACATATCGCCCCTATTTTCAGCCTGAGCAATTGAAGCGGACAGCACTAACATGAATACGTCGTCAAAGTTGCCCATGTTGGCCTTTATCGCAGTCTGCTTATCCTCTGCAGACAGTAACTGACTCAGTATTTTTTGGGCTTCGGCCATTATTTCGCGAGATTTTTGTTCCATTTCTTGCTGTAATTGCAATAAATATTCGCGCAAGTCCAGCAACTCGTTAGCATCGATACCCGATTTCTGACGTTTTTCGATCCTTTCACTTAGCAAGACAAAAAACTCGTAATTGAACGCTTGCTGTCCAGCCATCACCAGCGATTCAACCACAGCCTCATCGTCTCGATTTGCCAAGACATGTTTAAGCAAAAGGCGTGGTGTAAGCCCACCAGCCTGCTTGGCTTCTCTAGTGAAGGCATGAAGAGCCTGCTGTTGCCGTTCCAGTTTCTGACCATATTCGGTTTTTCGGAAAAGCAGTGCCTGCAAATTTACAAGCTTCATCATCTGGTCTTCTTGCCCTGCCTGCTCAGCCGATTCCATCAAAGCCCGCAACAAAGCAAAGAAACCAGCGTCAATTTGGTCCGCCCGCTCATTGATAAGATTTTCGACCATCTCTTTATCAGCTAATAATAATTCCTGCAGTAGATCAGCCTGAGCACGTTGTTTTGCTACCATCTCAGGCGTGATGCCTTCGGTTTCTAGAACTTTTTCTACCAGTGTCTGCATACTGATGACGGTTTGAGGTTGAAGCATATAGCCGCGTCTCTGCTCAGGCGGCAGGCTATCCATCGCTCTCCTAACCAATTGTCCAATCAATTGTTGCTGTTCTTCATGTGATAAATTCATTTCCATCGGCACATGAACCAAAAATAATTCATGTTCCGGATCATGATATAGTAGCGGTGTTCCGACCTGGGTCACCGAACCACACGATGGACATTGAACCACGTTTAGATAGCCACCTAAAAACATCTCCTTCAGTTCTGGATCCTGGCCAACATCCACGATTTGGTGAACCTCACCAACGAATTTTGTTTGACATACTGGGCATGTTATCTGGGTTTGCATTAAAACTCCTAAGTGATCGAGCTTTGGGAGGTTATCCCAGAACTTACCGATCCACGAATATTCTAATTATTGACCTTTAAACGGGAGAGAAAAAGTGAATGTCGTCCCTGGAAAGACTTGATCACCTTGGCCGCCATTGCTACTGAACCAGATACTCCCATTGTGCGCCTCGATGATTGCCTTGGTTAGATACAATCCCAAACCGGTTCCTTCAGTTTTGCGGCTAAGTGCATTGTCGAGCCGGGTGAATTTCTCAAAGATTCTATGTTGTTCGTGGGATGGAATGCCAATGCCATTATCTCTTACTGACACAGTTACGTAATCGCCATGAATCCTGCCAATAACATCGATACGGCCGCCATCTGGCGAATATTTGATGGCGTTGCTAATCAGGTTATTGAATACCTGGACTAACCGCCTTTCATCTCCTTGAACAATTGGAAAACCATCGGGAAAATCTTGACGAAATGTGTGCCTGTCGGTTTGACCTTCAAATCTTCGAATGGTGTCAGCTGCTAGCTTATCTAGCGCAACCTCATCGCTAATGTCCAACTTAAAGGTGCCTGATTGGAGACGTGACGCTTCCAATAGGTTATCAATTAACTCGGTTAGTCTGTCTGCCTCATCCTCGATAACCATGGCATATTCCTGAATATCCTCGGGTGCCCATTGACCATCAGGCCGCCCTAAGGTGCCGGCATAACCCTTAATGATCGAAACAGGCGTCTTCAACTCATGGCTAACGACGGATATAAATGTTTTTTGTAGCTCCTCTTCTTCACGGAAACGGGTCAAATCACGAGCATTAGCAATGACATTCGTCATGTGCCCCCGGGCATTAAGAAGTGGTGCATAGGTAATTCCCAAGCTAATTGAGTCGCCAGTACGTTTTTCTAATTCACCTTCCACATACAGTGGTGCAGCTCCTGGTAAGGGCCAGCCGTTGGCCATCGCGTTTTCTAAGGTTAATTCAGTACGGAGATGTTGCCAACGGATTACTTCTCGGTGGTTACGACCGATGGCTTCTTCTATCCTCCACCCACTCATCCGGCTGATTGACGGGTTGAAACGGGAAATCTTCAGTTGTCGATCGAGAATTATAATACCGTCTGCGCTCTGTTCGAGTATCGCATCCTGTTGTTGTTTTTCGTTTATCACTTCCTGGTACAGCCTGGCATTCTTAACGGCAATTGCAGCCTGATCAGCAAAACTTTGAAGTAGATTAGCGGCATCACTACTTATCCGGTAATTAGCTTCCTGAAATACATAAATCATGCCAATAAGTGTTTCCCCACTTAACATCGGCAGCCGCAATACTTGAGTAACACCAATTTCGGCTGCTTGGGCGACTCGTTGAATCCGTTTGGTCAACTCGGGGATTGTTTCTTGTTCTTTCCCAGGTTGGTATGGTAACCCCTGTAAGAGTGGGGCAAACTCTTCAATAAGATCCCGCTGAATACCATAAACAGCGGCTATTCGAAAAACATTATCGCTGGGATCGGCTAATATGATCGCGCCAGCACGGCCGGATATAAATTCTACTGATGCCTGTACAATGATCCGCAAGACATCAGACAAATCCAATTCTGATGTGAGGGCGCGGCTTATTGCTAACAGATATTCTCTTTGACGGACTCGATAATCTACTAACACTATAGAATTGATTTTAGCATAGCCTGTTCCCAGGGACGAACGGCTATCAGGGGGGAAATTTGGCAAGAAAAAAGGACTGAGCGATTGGGTAGCTCAGTCCTCAAATAGAGATATTTAACCCAGATATTTCTAGATGTTAACTGTATCGGGATCGAATCCAGCCTCCTTTAATGCCTTTTTATAAGCAGCCTTTGCCTTAGCATTATGAATTCGGGCTTTTCGTAATTCCCCGGGATCCATATCGTCTGAGATCTCGATGATATCGGGTTCTGGAATGCCGGAAGGTATCTCTGTTGGTGGCGCCGACTCGATTGGTTCCGGTTGAGTCTCAGGAACGGTATCTTCCTGGGCTACAGTCGTTTGTATTACAACGCTACCAGCCTGTTTGTAAGCCTTCATCGCCGCCGACTTTGCCTTTGCATTGGCGATCCTGGCTTTGCGCTTCTCCTCAGCTGACATGTCATCGGTAATTTCAATTACCTCATAATCCACACCTGGAACAGGCTGCTCTGTGGTTGACTTTCGAACTGGAGCTACAGGCTCTTGAACCTGCTCGACTATTTGTTCCCCTCCGGGAACTGTTGCCGGCGCCGCTGTGGGACCGGCCTTCAATGCTTTTATGGCCGCCGATTTCGCCTTCGCATTGGCGATCCTGGCTTTGCGCTTCTCAGCTGGGCTCATATCCTCCGTGATCTCAATAAATGAGTAATCCACTCCGGGTACGAGGTCGTCAGCGCTTTTTTCTGGTTCTACGGCTCGCGTGGGCGCTTTTTTTGGCGCTACTTCAGGGGAAGCAGCTACTTTAGCACCGGTGTGCAGCAATTGCCATCCGTGGAAATGGGCGATCTTGACCGCCGTTAACGGATCAGACTTCACCCCATCAAAAGCCGTTGGCTGATTTTCCGTTCCCAACTTGCCAATGCCCAGGTTGCTTCCACGTGGCATTCGAGCTGCTTGTCGCGCCGCTAATTCCCGCGCGACTTTGAGCTGATCCGCAAATCCAGCATTAACTGGGATCTCGAAACCCATAGTCAACGATTGATTGATACTGTTCTTTTCTGCCTCAATAGCTAATTGTTCGTGAGTGACAGCCCGACTAAAAGCGCGTACGATAATCGCTAGCAATGCACCAATCAACAAGGTGATGACTACGACAATGCTGGTTATAACGATAACATTCATTCAATAATCCCTCTCATAGACTTCGGGCGACGACGGGAATAGAAAAACCCTAACCAGGCAGTTGGGTAAAATCGCTAATGCCGAAGGTGGGACTCGAACCCACATGAGCGTAAGCTCACTACGCCCTGAACGTAGCGNNTTCGGCTTGGCTCGAGACATTTTACCAACTAGGCATCAATTGTCAAAGAACGTGGCGTTGTCGGTTACAGCTCAAACTCCACCGCCAGGGATGCCAAACGACCAGCATCCTCCAGCCCCAGGAACAGATGGTCGGGCATTCCCTTCCCGCTCACCCACCGTATGTTGTATTGTTCCATGAGCCCGTCTATAGACTGCCACAAATCCTGATTGCTAATAGGTTTACCATCTCGTTTTGTCCAACCGCGTCTACGCCAGCCGTGAATCCACTTTGTGGCACCCATGAATAAGTAATCGGACGCAGTGATGACATTGACATCGCTGCCAGGGAGAAGTAAACCTAATCCCTCAATGACTGCCACTAGCTCCATCCGATTATTCGTCGTCTTTGGTGATGAACCACTCAACTGCTCTGTCTCATCACCTATTTCAAGAATAACTCCCCAGCCTCCGGGCCCTGGGTTCCCTTTGCATGACCCACGAACGTAAAGGCTTGGGATATCAAGCGAAAGTGTCTGCTGGGACATGAGTTCTTGCCGGGCTGTCCGGGCCAGCCGGTCAACTCGTTCGTTGAAAGGATCACCAGAATGACCTTTTACCCAAAACCATTCGATTTCGTGTTCTTGGGTAAAAATGCGCAACGCTTTCCACAAATCTACATTAGCAACAGGTTTTCCCTTTATTTTCCAATTATTGGCCTCCCATTTCTCGATCCACTCAGTGATTCCTTTCTTTAAATATTCCGAATCAGTGTGAAACTCAACCTCAACCGGGCGAGTTAAAGCCTGCAAAGCAGAG
>DOXE01000445.1 GCA_003519205.1 Chloroflexota bacterium | reverse complement strand
CAAACTGATGACCATGAGCTCGGCCGATTTTGTGGAACAATGGTTTGAATCTGAGCCATTAAAGGCCACGCTGGCGGCTAGTGGCATCATCGGCACTTACCTGGGTGTTCGTTCCCCGGGTACGGCCTATGTCCTATTACATCATTACATGGGTGAGATCGATGGCCAATTCCGAGCTTGGGGTTTTGCCAAAGGTGGAACGGGAGGCATCGCTAATGCCATCGGGAATGCCGCGCGGGCATTTGGCGCCGAAATTCATACCAGCGCCAGGGTATCACAAGTGATTGTAAATAAAGGCCAGGCAACCGGGGTTACCCTTGAAGGTGGCGACGAAATCGATGCTGATGTTATTGTTTCCAGTCTAGATCCCAAGCGCACCTTTCTAGAGCTAGTAGATAAAACCTTCTTGCCTGAAGATCTGGTCAACGGCATTCGCAAATTCAGCGTCAGGGGATCTTCCGCAAAGGTTAACTTAGCCCTGGATGGAGTACCTGAGTTAGCTTGCCAACCCGGTTTTGGCAGACATCTGGCTGGGGCAATATCGATCAGCCCCGACCTGGATTATCTAGAAATGGCTTACGACGATGCCAAGTATGGAGATTTCTCCCGCAGGCCTTATATTGACATCATTATCCCCTCCATGATCGATCCGGATATGGCACCACCAGGCAAACATGTCATGTCCTGTTTCGTGCAATATGCTCCGTATCAGTTGCGGGAAGGAACCTGGGATAAAAAAAGGGATGCCCTAGGCGATATCGTGATCGACACGCTGGCTCAATACTTCCCCAATATCAAGGACCTTATCCTTCACCGGCAGGTGGTCACGCCGCTTGATACCGAGCATTTGATCGGCCTCTCACAGGGAAATATTTTTCAAGGTGAGCTCTCTCTTTCCCAGTTATTCTTTTTACGGCCGGCGGCTGGCTATGCCCAGTATCGGACGCCGATAAAAGGGTACTATCAGTGTGGCTCTGGTACCCATCCGGGTGGTGGTATCACCGGTGCTCCCGGCCGCCTGGCCGCTCTAGAGATTCTGCGAGACGAAAAATGACCGAAACCTATGACGCTATCATCATCGGTGGCGGACATAATGGTCTTGTAACAGCGACATATTTGGCAAAGGCTGGCTTGAATGTGCTCATCCTCGAGCGTAGGCATAAGCTGGGAGGAGCGGCGGCAACGGAGCAAATATTTCCAGGTTATTATGTCAATACCGGTGCGCCCGATGCTGGATTATTTCGCCCAAAGATAACCCGAGATTTGGAACTCGAAAAGTTTGGATTGAGATTTATCCAGAGTGATGCCGCAGTATTTGCCCCTATTCCAGGGGATAGGGGATTAAGCCTGTGGAGAGATGTTGGCAAAAGCGTGGTGGAGATCGGCCGCTTCTCAAAGCGGGATGCCTCCAAATATCCGGAATTTTTGTCTTACTTGAATTCTCTGACTACGTTACTCGGCGAGATCCTTGAGCATACACCACCAGATTTGTCCGATCTGGCGCTCGGAGAAATATGGCCTTGGCTGATTGTAGGCTTAAATCTGCGACGGTCCGGCAAACGAGAGATGATGGAATTTTTCCGGATATTGCCCTTACCTATCCGAGACTTTTTGGATGAATGGTTCGAAAGTGAAGAGTTAAAGGGTGTTTTGGCTCTGCCGGCCATTAGTGGGGGTATGCCGGGACCTTTTGCGGCCGGAACTACCTTGATGTTCATTTATCACCAATTAGGAGGACCAAATGGTGGCTATCGGTCTAGCAGGTTCATCATCGGTGGGCAAGGCCGGCTTGCCGATACTTTACTAACAGTTGCCGAAAGTAATGGAGCCACAGTCCGGCGCGGCATTAGCGTCGGCAGGGTCTGGCTTGATGATGAGCAGGTTAGGGGAGTTGTCCTGGAAGATGGTGAAGCTATCCCATCTCGGATTGTTGTGTCCAGTTTAGATCCTCGCCGAACTTTCTTCGATTTAGTAGGCGGAGCAAATCTGATGCCAAAATTCATGGGTTCGATAAGGAATATTCGATTTCGTGGCATGACAGCCAAAGTTAACCTGGCTCTCTCCGGTTTGCCTGAATTCCATGGGGTTGATGATGTAAACCAACTTGGGGGATACATCGCCGTCAGTCCCAATTTAGAATATTTGGAACGAGCCTGGGACGATGCCAAGTATGGTCGAATCTCATCTAAACCAATTCTGGAGACGAGGATCCCGACACTATTGGATCCCCAAATGGCTCCTGATAATCGTCACATTATGTCAATTACTGTTCAGTATGCACCATATGATCTAAAAGTTGGAGATTGGGACGCCCGGCGAGAGGAATTGGGCGATCTGGTTATCTCGACATTAGCTCAACATGCTCCAAACTTACCGGATTTGGTGTTGAACAGGCAAGTCATCACTCCACTCGATTGGGAACGAGAATATGGCTTGACCGAGGGCAACATCTATCATGGGCAGATGGAGATGGACCAGTTGTTTTTCATGCGACCTGTTCCTGGATATGCTCGTTACCGGACACCTTTCGAGAACCTTTATTTATGCGGCGCAGGCACCCATCCTGGTGGCGGCGTAACTGGCGCACCTGGTTTCAATGCGGCTAGGGAGATCTTACGTGATTGGCGTAAAGGGAGTTAGCTTATTAAATCGCTTGGAGAAAAAGCAAGGTCACCATGCCGGCTACGATCGTGGCTACCACGTTTTTCGTTCGCCAAGCAACAGCCGAGGCGACCATTCCGGCGATTAAGCGTTCATTGCCAAGTGATAGATCCCATGTACCGTTAGGAAGCAATAATTGGGGAAAAATCAAGGCAGACAAGACGGCTGGGGGTACAAAACGTAAGGCCTGCTGGGTTCTCGGAGAAATTTCCCGCTGGCCGAGTAGAAGGATGAACGATAACCTGGTGGCATAAGTCAATACCCCGACAGCCAACATCGTCAGCCAGATGGTCATTCGATCATGTCTCCCCGGTGCTGTGCTCGCCTGATCTTTAGTGCCCTTTGACCAAACTCTTCTAAAAACAGGCCTGCGCCAATGCCGGCGAAAGCAGCGACAATTAATCCCAATCGGAAGGGGAGTCCAAAGGCTACGACAGACACCAAACCCCCGGTCAAAGACGCAGCCAGGCTAGGCCAATCTTTCAGCGACGGTACGACCAGGGCAATGAATGTTAGGGGGATGAAGAACTCTAGAGGCCAACTTGTTGGTATCAAGGAGCCGATGAGAATGCCGGCGGCTGTGCTAAGTTGCCACGTACTCCACATAGCCAGGCCAGCTCCAAGAAAGAACCAATGTCTATATTTCACCTTTCCCGATTGGTTGTAATGGATGATGGATACCGCATAAGCCTCATCAGTTAATAAATAGGCTAAGCCCGAACGCAATGAGAACGGCAAATGCTTTATATAAGGATAGACTGAGGCGCTGTAGAGAGCGTGCCTCAAGTTAACCAACAATGCAGTAATGATGATAACCAGGGCTGGTGTTGGGGTGGCAAAGAGCTGGGCCATAATGAATTGAGCAGAGCCAGCGAAGACGATGACGGACATGGCCTGAGTTTGAATGGCAGACAATCCAGCATCCAAAGATAATACGCCATAAATCATCCCAAATGGGATGACCGCGATTAATATGGGTAGCTCGGCTTTGATGCCCTTAAAAAACTCGGAACGCGCTGTTGTCATGATCGGTAGGTATAACAACAGAGGTAACAGTCATCTGTAAGTAGCTGTAACCCTGTAACCACCTAGGTATCGGTTTCTAAGATACGCTGAATGAAGCGGTGCATCCGTCGGTAATGAGATCCCTTCCAATAAACTTGATCGCATGAGGCACAAACATGGAATTCTTCGTAAAATCGTTGGGTATCAGGCGGTATCCGGTCAAGGATTTCGGCTTTGTCTACCGGTCGAAGCAAACCATTGCAGCGCAGGCACCTTTGAAAGGGATCGAGTGATCCGCGTAAGTCAAAGCGGCGNNTGTAAGCAAAATTCGCTGCTCCTTACTGGATATTTGGGCCAGTTCATCATCTGCGAAATCATTCTGATATAAAGTGTCAAAACCAAATAAACGCAAATAAGTGGCTAATTGACCCAAATGAATGTCTAAGATGAAGCGCGTTTCGCGCAACGGAAACGGCCGTAAACGACCTACAGAACTGATGTCGATGGATTCGAACATGGGGTAGACACTTACCCGATCACCGTCCTCGACGAGATAAGAGAAGTCAACCGACTCGCCGTTGACCAGGATCAGATCTACCTCTGAATGAGGTACTCCCAATGATTCAATCAGGTGTTTGACGGACACACGACCATTAAATGAGTGTGGGAAAGTGATCTGCTGAAACCGGGGTGGGAGGAAATAATTAAGCTCAGCATAAAAACGAAAGAAGGCCTTTTTCATCTTCAGTCGACCTGGTGGGAAAGGAACTTTCCAACCAACCAGGCCACCAAAACCGCTAAAAATATCTGCCCCAAGATTGCCTCTAAGGCTGCCAAGGTGCGGGACCAATCAGCGATAGGTGAAATATCCCCGTAACCGGTCGACGTAAGCGTTATGAGACTGAAATAGGTCAAATCGGCAAATAAAGCTGATGAGATGTCCTGATTGGGGTTCAGTTCTTGGGTGATAGAGAAAGAACCAGGAAATTGCCCTTCTGCTAAATAAAACATGAAAGCCCACAACAGACCAATTAATAAATATACGACAATAGCTCCACTGATAGTGTGAATTGTGATTCTGTCTGCCAATAGTACTTCACGTATGACGGCGACGATAGCAAAACCTACAAATGTACACAGAAACACAAGATATAAAATGCTTATGTTGTCTAGTGGCCAGGCATCCAGATTGGATACAGCGGAAAGTGCGAGTGTAGGTATTGCCAAAATTATGGCGGCGATAAGCCAATTACGCTCTGAGCCAGCAACATAAATCGTTGCCAAGATAACAAAAGCGAAAACAAAATCTAGTGCAGGTATTTCTTGTTCCACTTCCTGAAGAATAAAAGTCATGAGTAAAATGATGGTTAAAAGCAAGTAACTCATCCGACGTTGAATTACTCTTTGACCATCAGAAATCATGGAGAATCCTCCCTACTTAGGCGAAACCGGGAAAGATCTTGAAATTGTATGAAGTAACCTGTCCTGGTTTCGCTCGAGCAAACTCCAATTGTGAGCGCTATATTTCATGCAAAAACCTTTTAGAGTTTGCCTAAACCAAAAATAT
The DNA here is from genome assembly GCA_003519205.1 of Chloroflexota bacterium. Classification (GTDB taxonomy): domain Bacteria; phylum Chloroflexota; class Anaerolineae; order Promineifilales; family Promineifilaceae; genus UBA11865. The sequence goes on along the minus strand of DOXE01000445.1, from coordinate 3,508 downwards.
TAAAAATAGCAGATTAAATAAACCATTTAGGGAAATTAGCTGATTCGTCGGAAATATGATTCCAGAAATGCCAGGTCAACCTCCTCTATTTCGACGGATATCCTGCTATTCAAAGGCAAATCCTTGCGTTGATATAGTTGAGTTTCCAAGGCCAGTTCTGGGATTAGGACGACATCGCGCTTTCCCCGCTTATCCACAATGATCCCTTCGCCGCGCCATCCGGGATTTTGCAGTAGATAAACCAGTGTCCAATGCTCAAGCGAACGCCGCTCTGCCCAACGGGCATTGCCGATGATGGCCTCGGTTGCGCCGACCCTTCCCATTAAAGCCTTGCCGTCCAATAAATCATCGCCCCGAAAGAAAGCCCGCAATTGTTGGTGCACCACGAGATCCAGATAGCGGCGCAGGGGGCTCGTTACCTGCACGTAAAGCTCCATTCCCAATCCAGAGTGCGGGGATGGTTTGATTGTCTGCTGACTTGGTTTCATTAGCCGGCGAATAGCGTATGTTTCGCTTAAGTTTGTGGCAGGTGGGATATCATCAACCGGCCGATCTTGACCGGTATAAGGCAGTGGGATGTCGTTGTCTAAGGCGAAACGTCCCACGGCTTCACCCGTCATCAGCATCGCCTCTCGCACCAAATCCCGGCTCCGCAGCGCGGGCAACGGCCGAATACTGACGCAACTATCATCAACACTCACTTTTACCTCTGGCAAATCGATCTGGATAGCGCCGTTTTCCAGCCGGCGAGCTTCAAAGCTTTGAGCCCGTTGATATAATTCTCGCAATGGCGATGCATCCAATCGTTCTTCTGCCTCTTCGTATGTTAGGCGGGTAACACGAACCCAACTCGGTGTGATTTCAAGGCCCGTTGTCGTTCCATCAGGACCAAGGTCGATTCCAAAAGAAAGAGCCGGAGAAATCTCCGCCAGTCCGAGCCCAAGATTTGCGGTTGCTGCCGAGGGCAGCATATTTACCGTTCCTTCGGGTAAATAGATGTTAGATCCCCTAGACATTGCCTCCATATCGGCCGGACTTCCTGGAGGGACCAGCGCGGCGACATCGGCAATATGAACCCAAAGGCGATTTCCTTCAAGCCCGATGGCATCGTCAGGATCTTTGCTACCAGCATCATCAATGGCCAGGCTTAGCAGGTGAGTTAAATCCCGCCGGTATTCGTCTTCCAGTGTGGATATTTTTGATTCTGGCTCGGATGTGGTCAATCCCAATCGGGCTGGGTAAGGGTTATAAGTCTCATCCCAGTAACCTGTTTTTAAGAGCAACGCATGGGCGTTTTCTGGGGTTTCCAATTGGCCCAAAGCTTTCATCACCCGGCTTTTATCTCGTTCGCCGCGAGCAAGAGCTGCCACTTCTTCCAGGTATATCTCGCCATTCGGCAGATATTGTCCAATTTTCAGCCGATTTAAAAATTCATTCCAGGCTTGTTGTTCTTCCTCCTTCTCTTTTCGGGCAGCTTTCTCTTCAGCCACCTCTGGTGCTGTTTGGGCATAGATATTCTCTGGTGTTCCCTGGAACAGGAGCCCATCTTCGACCCATTGCCAGGCAGCCCAAGCAGATGATGGCGAATAATCACCATATGCTAAATCGGCCAAATCGATCAAGGTGATGGTATTGCCAGATACTAATTCCCAAGCTGTATCTATTTCACCTTCGAGTGATACTAAATCGTTTAAACTCCCAATGGGTCCTGGGTGAAGCAGATTGACATCCTTGGGTCGAACACTCAGCGATTGCCCATCATCAGTCTCGATTTCTATTTTCTTTTTGTGGATAGAAGTGACTCTTGCCGGCCGTCCCTTGTACAAGACAAGACTATTTTGGCGGATTCCATTAACTGACATAACTTTGGCATTATAGTGTCAGGTCGGTAGCAGCGCCAGATGCACTTTTTAAATGTGTAAAATGTAATCTTGACTTAAGATCATAGCCGTGCTACCATGTCAACTAACTACATAAATAAACGACGAGGATTCGGAATAGTAACCCCCGGAACGAGTCTCAGAGAGCTGGCTCTAGAGCTGAAAAGCCGGTGTCAACGTCGGGGGTGAATGGGCCGAGGAGTTGTTCAGGTGAACGGCTGAAACATAATGGCTNNGAGATCCAGCGGCAAGAACGATCGGAACCGGACTGAAATGAGTGAGGCTGGCTAATACCACACACGGCGCCATCACCGGCGCTTTTTTATTGCTAGCCTAAAGTGGGTGGCACCACGGGAGAATGAACGCTCTCGTCCCAGCATCCAGTAAATACTGGCAATAAGGGACGAGAGCGTTTTGTTTTCGAGATCATAATATAAGATCAGGGAAATTTTTGTTATGTAAAATAGGCTCTTGAAAGTAGCCCGGTATTCAAGGCCTTGGGAAGTAGAGATATGATGGCCAACAATATGATCCTTACAAATAGTTCGATCTACCAGCCTGATTTGAAAGCATTTCGCGAGATTGGTGCTGGGGAAGTCAATTTGATTCCAATTTACCGGGTATTTCCGGCCGATCTGGAAACCCCCGTAACAGTTTACATAAAAATGATGGATTCGTTAGGGCCATCCTTCTTACTTGAATCCGTCGAAGGGGGAGAACAAGTCGGCCGGTATTCGTTTGTTGGCGTCAATCCACGGGGAATTATCACCCTGCAGGGAAATGAAATAAGCATTGGTGGCGACATGATAGCTGAGGGACAAGAATCGCAAGCGCGCCCTTTAGCGAAAGGGGAAGATATTCTCGACGTGTTGAAGGCTGAGCTGTGCCAGTTTCAAACTGCAGAGCTTCCTGGATTGCCACGATTTAGCGGCGGAAGTGTTGGTTATTTGGGTTACGATGTGGTTCGCTTTTTTGAGCAGTTGCCAGAGTCGGCCGAAAGAGTGCTATCCATCCCCGATGCTGTCTTTCTGTTAGCTGATACGTTAGTCATCTTCGATCACGCCCGGCACCAGCTAATGATTTTGGCTAATGCCTTTTTAAACAAAGATGGAGAAGTTGACCTGGAAATGGCTTACCTGGATGCGATTCAACGTATCGAGCGGGTTAGCGAAAAGTTATTGCGGCCGTTACCGGCAATACCAGCGAGAAGAAGTTATCGGAATGGGAACAGTCACGGACCCGGTTCATTATCGATCAACAAGAGCCAGTCTACTTTTGAAGAGATGGTTATCCAAGCCAAAGAATACATTGCTGCCGGGGATATCTTTCAAGCTGTGCTCAGCCAGCGTCTGAGCCGGAAAACAGATGCCCATCCTTTTGCCATTTACCGGGCGCTACGGATGTTGAATCCTTCACCCTACATGTTTTATTTCGATTTTGGCCAGTTAGGTTTTCAGGTAATCGGTGCCTCGCCGGAAATGCACGTCAGGCTCGAGGATGGGGTAGCCAGTGTTCGTCCCATCGCCGGTACGCGATGGCGGGGCAAGAGCGAAAGTGAGGTTAAAGCTTTGGAAAATGAGCTTTTGGCGGATAAAAAAGAGCGAGCCGAACACGTCATGCTGGTTGAC
>DOXE01000313.1 GCA_003519205.1 Chloroflexota bacterium | reverse complement strand
GCGATGTCTCTTTCCAAATCAGCATTTACACGTTTTACCTCGTTTAAATCACTCCGCAGCACTTGTACCTGGCGCCCCACTCGGGCAATAGCACTAGTTTGGAACAGATAGATACCGCCAACCAAGGCTGCCAAGGCCATGATCACCCCCCACGTTAATACAGCTTGTGCTTCCGTAAGCAAAAACAACGATTTACGCTTTTCAGATCTCGATTTGCGCGAGTTTTGAGCAACGTGTGCTGTCACAATGCATCTCCTGCTATTCTTTGGGCAACCCGAAGTTTTGCACTCCGACTGCGGGGATTACTGGCGATCTCAGAAGCTGTCGGTCGAACAACCTTACGCCTTACCAATCTTAGAACCGGTTGAGAACCACATGTACATACTGGTTGCCCGGGCGGGCATTTACATTCTTGACTCATTTCTCTCATGTAATGCTTCACGATGCGATCTTCAAGCGAATGAAAACTAATTACCACTAATCGACCACCGACTTCTAACAACTTGACAGCAGCTTCTAAGCCACGTTCCAGTTCGGCCAATTCATTGTTTACCGCGATTCGTAGAGCCTGGAATATTTGAGTGGCCGGGTGAATACGAGATACACGGCCATGACCTGTGCTTCCAAATTTACTGGATTCGCGATCAATCAAGTCAGCTAATTGTTTCGTTGTTTGTAGCGGCCGGTTATTGGCAATAACCTCGGCTAATCTATGGCTTCGACGCACTTCTCCATACCTCTGAAATATCGTGGCTAGATCGCTCACTTCTAACTCGTTCACGAGATCTGCTGCTGTTGGCCCGCTTGTCGTATCGAATCGCATATCAAGTGGGCCGTCATTCACGAACGAGAAACCTCGACTGGAATTAGCAAGTTGACTTGAAGATAATCCCAGGTCTAGCAGGATCCCATCGGCTTTATCAAAACCGTAGGCCGGAGCCAATTCTGCCATCCTAGAGTAGCTAGCATGCACGAAAGTGATTCGCTGGCCAGCGTCGGTCAACTGTTGGCGGGCATAAATTATTGCTTCTCGATCTCTATCAAAAGCAAGGATTTTGCCATCAGGGGCCGAAGCCTGTAATATACCTCTCGTGTGACCACCAGCACCGACGGTGCCGTCTATATAGCGGCCTCCGGGCTGCGGCTGAAGGAAATCTATCGTTTCTTGGTAAAGTACAGGGATGTGCATTGTCCGTCGACGTCATTGATTCGCGACCCACTAGATGCCTAAATCATCCCATCTGGCAGTGTCACCGCTGTTCTCAATGGTTTCTCGTTCGGCCATCCAGGCCTCGACACTCCAAACTTCAATGTAGTTATACATGCCGGAAACGACGACCTCACCGTCGATTCCAGCAAAATCACGTAAATAAGGAGGTAGCACAACTCGTCCTTGTCGATCAGGTGTTAAATCGACAGCACCGGAGAATATCCTCCGCCTGAACGCGCGTACTCCCTCATCTCCTAAAGGCCGAGATAAAATTCGCTCGGCCATATCTTGCCATTCATCTAAGGGGAATATCATGAGATTTTGGTCAAAACCACGCGTAACAACCAGACCAGCCGCGAGCTCACCTCGAAACTTCGCCGGTATGGTCAGACGACCTTTATCATCAATCGAGTGCGTGTATTCGCCAAGAAACATGCGTTCTATGCAGAATCCTTAAATTAGCACAAATTTTCGACTGGAACGTATTAGTCTTCCACTACGCTCCACTTCGCTCCACTCTGTGGCAAAGTATACAACAAACGCCCCATTGTGTGAAGAAATTTGGCCAAAGTTTTAAGAAATTGGGTAGAACGTACTACCCGATCAGCAACAGTTGGGGGTGGGCATAGAAAGACTCCCACATATTGCACCGAGAGGGTAGCTCCCAAAATGGCTTGACCGGCCGCCAATACATAATTGGCGTAAAGCAAGATAAATCTCGCCCTAAAAGCTATGTTCGTCGAACTTGTTCTTCAGCCAAAACCCTCAAGAATTGTCGATCTTCTTCGTCAAGATCGGCTGATAAAAATAGTTCCGGCCGTCGCTCCCACGTTCTCCGCAAAGCCTGTTCTCGACGCCATCGCAAAATCTTGGCAGCGTGACCGGACCGTAAAACTTCTGGCACGGTCCAGCCGCGAAAGGTCTCCGGCCTCGTATAGTGTGGGCCCTCCAGTAATCCTTGGGCGTGACTGTCACCATCGGCCGCACCCTCGGCCCCAAGAACGCCAGGTATCAGCCTGGCTACGACGTCGACGACGACCAGGGCAGCCAATTCACCACCAGTGAGCACATAGTCGCCAATCGATATCTCGTCAGTCACGAGATGCTGCCTAACCCGTTCGTCCACACCTTCATAACGACCACACAATAGGATAAGACGATCATGTCCGGCTAGCTCTCGAGCCACAGCCTGGTTTAATAATCGACCTTGAGGTGTCAGCAAAATGACCGGAGTCTGCGCGCCAACCTGTCCCATGTCTGGAGTTTGTACCCTTAGACTCTCCACAGCAGCAAAGATCGGTTCCGGTTTTAAGATCATGCCTCCGCCACCACCATAAGGGGGTTCATCGGTGATATGATGTTTACCCGTCGCGAAGTCACGGATATTGTGTACCTTAATCTGCAGGAAACCGGATTCCAGAGCCCGATGAAGGATACTGGCATTTAAATAAGCGGAAAACATCTCCGGAAATAGGCTTAAGATGTCAACTCTCATGAAAGGTAGTATCGACTTTCAGGGATCCCCTGTCAAGAAAAAAACCGCTTCCTGAGGTTAGTACTTTAGTTGACCGGCCGATATAATTTAGCTCGGAGAAAGATGCGAATATTGATTACTGGCGGTAAGGGCCAACTTGGGCTTGCTTTACAGGACAAACTGATCGAACACGATCTGGCGATCGTCGATCTCCCTGAAATCGACGTGACCGATCGCCAGGTTATCGAAGGAGAAATCCGACGGGTACGGCCCGAGTTAGTCATACATTGTGCTGCTTACACAGACGTGGATGGCTGTACAGTAAACCCTTCCCTGGCTTACCAGGTGAATGCCTTGGGAACCCAAAATACGGCTCTGGCTTGCCGTGCAACCGGTGCCGATATGATGCATATGAGCACTAACGAAGTTTTCCCTGGAAAGCGTCCGGCCGGCTATGAAGAATGGATGATCCCGGATCCCATCAATACTTATGGCCGTTCGAAGGCGGCCGCAGAGGCATTTGTCAGGGGTATCGCCCCTCGCTACTACATTGTCCGGACGGCCTGGCTCTACGCACGGGGAGGTAGGAATTTCATTCATGCTATACTGGAAAGAGCCCAGAAGGTGGGAAGATTACGAGTCGTGGCCGACGAAATTGGAAATCCTACCTATGCGGAAGATCTGGCCAGGGCAATTGTAAATTTGATCGATCTTAATCAATATGGAATTTACCATTTGGTCAATAAAGGGGCTTGTTCGAGATGGGCT
>DOXE01000251.1 GCA_003519205.1 Chloroflexota bacterium | reverse complement strand
TGGCGAAAAGCACGAGCCTTCAACTGGGTGAACGGCTTACGGTTCAGCTTCAACAAGCCTTTTTCTAGCAAGAATACATTAAGATTGACCATTTTGCGTAATGGACCGAACCCATGATCGGACATAACGATCACCGATGTATCGTCAGCAATTTGGGCCAACATCCGGCCGATATATTCATCTACCAGCCTGTAACCGTCGCGGATAGCGAATTCAAAAGGCGTCGGCTCGTACCGTTCATGGGAATGATCCATGAAACGCCAGAGGGCATGCATCATGATGTCGAGGGCGATGAAATGCATCATTAGCACATCCCACTCTTCGCTTTTCATCAGGTGTAAGCCCCAATTCCCATGAGCCTTAATTAACCCATATATATCGTCGATGTACTCAGCTTCATTGCCTGGTTTGTATTGGATATTTGGAGCAACCCGATATTCACCGAGATTTGATTTGTAACGGCCTATTAAGTCGGCCGGGTAACAAATCTGGCCCCCTTTTGGGCTGAGAATGCCGGTAATCATAAAGCCATTGATGGGTTGGGGCGGGTAAGTAACGGGCACGTTCAAAACGCCAACCCGATAACCGGCCGCAGAAAGGCGTTGCCACAAAGTCGGTNNCAGAGAGGCGTTGCCACAAAGTCGGTTGCCGGATCTTTGTGGCATTCACCAAGTTGAAATCTGCACCGGAAGGTTGGATGAAATCAAAGACGCCGTGTTTACCTGGATTACAGCCCGTCATAAACGTTGGCCAGGCGGGACTGGTAACCGGAGGAAGGGTTGAGGCCAGATTGCCGTATACTCCGTTGGACATTAAGCGAGCCAGATTCGGCAAATACCCAGCATCGACCCAGGGATGGATCAGGTCAAATGTTGCCCCGTCTATCCCAATAATGAGTAATTTCATCAAATACCTGTTGCGATCTGTGATAAATACCGGCCGGTCATGAGCCATTCTGATTTATTCATGGCCCGTGGCCTTTTTTTATTGCTTCCCTAGCCATGAAAGGCGGATGGCCGGCACTTTTCCCGGATATAATATATGGGTTTATTTTGGCTTTCGTAATAAGTGCGGACGATCAACTCGGCCAATAAGCCCATCACCAGGAATTGGACGCCAAGGATGACCAGTAATACGGAAAGCATCAGCAGCGGGCGATCTCCAATTCTAACACTGCGAAATCCTTCTAAACCACCTTGAATCCCGGCCCAAATCTTGATGGCAGCCAGGTATAGGCCAAAAAAAATGCCTATACTAGCAGATATGATGCCAACACCGCCAAATAGGTGCATCGGCCGAGCGCTATAACGACTCAGAAACAGGATCGTCATTAGGTCCAGTACAACTCGAAAGGTACGAGAAATTCCATACTTAGACTGGCCGGCCGTTCTAGCCCGGTGACTGACAGGCACCTCGGCCATCTTAAAACCGGCTGCACTGGCCAGTTCGGGGATAAATCGGTGCATCTCGCCGTATAAATGCATGTCGCGGGCCACTTCTACATTATAAGCGCGAAGCGAACACCCCCGATCATGAAGTTTCACACCAGTCGCCCGGGCTATTAAACGATTCGCAAAATAGGAAGGCACTTTTCGCAATAAAAAACCATCCTGGCGTTCCTGGCGCCAGCCATTGACCACGTCGTAACCTTCGTTAAGTTTGGTTAATAAGAGAGGAATGTCAGCCGGATCATTCTGGCGATCAGCATCTATTGTAACGATGACTTGACCTTGAGCGAAATCGAAGCCGGCCGCAAAAGCGGCTGTCTGACCAAAATTTCGGCGGAAACGAATTGCCCCTACCTGGGGATATTCACGGTGCAACTGTTCCATCAACTCGTAACTACCGTCTTTGCTGCCATCATCTATGAAGATAACCTCATAATTAAATGGCTCATTGTCCAGAGTCGTTACAATCTCTTGAATCAACGGTCGTAGGTTTTCTACTTCGTTTAGAACAGGGATAATAAGCGTCAGATCAACCGATATGGGTTCAGACATTTGTGGCGAAGGTGCTTCAGTCTTCGTTTGCATCAAAGTCATGATAAAGTTCGATTCTATCACGCACCTATTAGCTGACAAGCGCCTTAAATCTTTGCCACTTCTGGAGCCGAGATCCCTATGGTAACATTCTTTCGATGAAAATATCCGTCATTGCCACCGTAAAGAATGAAGGAACGGTTATCAGGCCTTTGTTTGATTCGCTCAAAAAACAAACACGCCAACCGGACGAGATCGTCATTTGTGATGGCGGCTCAAGCGATAATACCGTCGAAGTCATGAATGAATATCGCCAATATTTGCCACTAAAGATCATCATAGCGCCTGGTTCCAACATCAGCCAGGGTCGCAACAAGGCTATCAAGCATGCTGCGGGTCCGATTATCACCTCAACAGATGCAGGTGTGGTATTGTCCTCAGATTGGGTAGCTGAATTGGTTCGGCCAATAGAAGAAGATGGTGCACAGGTTGTTAGTGGTTGGTTCGAACCAAGTCCCCAGACTGATTTTGAAGTCGTGTTGGGGGCCACTGTACTCCCGACTCTCGAGGAAATAGATCCTGAAAAATTCCTCCCTTCCAGCCGTTCCGTCGCTTTTACCAAGAGCGCCTGGCAGGCCGTTGGGGGTTATCCAGAGTGGTTGGATTATAGCGAAGATTTGATATTTGATTTGGCGTTGCGAAGAAACTACGGTTCATTTGCCTTTTCCCCCAAGGCAATAGCTTATTTCCGGCCACGCCACGACCTGCGATCTCTTGCCCGGCAATACTATTTATATGCCCGTGGCGATGGTAAGGCGAATCTCTGGCCTAAACGGCACGCGATCCGTTATTTCACATACATAATCGGCTTGCCGATGCTGAGCAAGTTGGTCTGGCAAGGTAAGCTAA
>DOXE01000484.1 GCA_003519205.1 Chloroflexota bacterium | reverse complement strand
GGAACATCATTCACCACCCGATCTCCAATCAGGATCTCGCCATCCGAGATCTCTTCCAGGCCGGCCAGCATGCGCAGGCTGGTCGACTTGCCACACCCAGAAGGTCCTACGAAAACGACGAACTCCTTGTCCTCTACTTCAATACTCAGGTTATCTACGGCCGTAAAATCGCCGAATCTCTTGTACACGTTTCGATAGGTTACGCTTGCCATTTTTTCTTCCTCCACATCGAAGGTTGCCATGGGCAACTTTCGAACTCGTCAACTAAAACCGACAGAAAATTAAAGTCAATATGTATACTATCCTGGCTAGCTACTTGCATCCCCAGACGGGATACCGGGCGATGGTCTGTCGCCTAGGCCAGGCCAAAACCAAACGGGAAAAGCGGGCCATCACTGCTTTCAGCCATTGATTTCAACGGGATTTGATCCATACGCTTGGGCCATGAATAGGCTAGTCGGCCCGTAAATGGGAAGTCGCCAAAAAGCACGTCAGCGATTCCCTGCCCTTCAGTACCTGGTAGCCAGGCAGCGATAAACGCATCCCACTTCTCCAGGTGCTCGGTGATGATAAGTGGTCTGCCGGAGAAGAGAATGACAACCAATCGCCGGCAGCAAGGTCGCACCCGCTCGATCAGGGCTACATCAGCGGCCGGCAGGGACAAATCGGCGCGATCCCCGGTTCCCTCTGCATAAGGACTCTCACTCAAGACTACCAGACCGATCTCGGCCACTGTATCGGTTTCGCTAAAGCGGCCATCCGGATCATAATCAACGGTTGTGTCAGTTGAAACCGCCCCTTTTATCGCGGTCAGTAGCGTCGTTCCAGGTGTGATAGTGCCCGGTTTTCCCATCCACTCGATCGTCCAGCCGCCGCATTGCAGGCCAATGTCATCGGCCGCCTGGCCAGCCACCACGATCTTCTTTACGTCTCTCGCGATGGGCAAGGTGTGGTTTTCATTTTTCAGCAACACCAGCGATTTTCGAACTGCTTCCCTAGCTACCTGGCGATGGGCCTCCGCTCCAATGTAAGATATTGGGTGCTCATTGCGTGATGGCTCGTCGAACAGACCGAGCTCGTATTTAACGGTTAGAATGCGCTCCACGGCATCGTCGATTCGTTCCAAAGGTACGTCACCCTTCTCGACAGCCCGGATCAGGGTGGATACAAATCGCCGGAAGTTAAAAGGGACCATGACCATATCCAGGCCAGCATTGATGGAAGCTACCACGCAGGTGTAAAAATCGCGGTCGATCTGGTCGATGGCCATCCAGTCAGAAACAAGAAAGCCATCGAACCCGATTTCCCTCTTGAGCACATCGGTCAATAGGTATTTGTTGGCGTGCATCTTTAAACCACCCCAACTGCTGAAAGAAACCATGATGCTCTTGGCCCCGGCTTCAATAGCGGCGATATAAGGGGGGAGATGTTTCGCCCGCAGTGTGACTTCGTCTATTTCGGTAATACCCTGATCAATTGGCCAATTATGATCAGCCGCCGGCCATTGATCGATGATCCAATCATAGCTCCGGCCGGTACCCCAGGTTGTGCCGCCATCGCCTACGAAATGCTTGGGACAGGCAAGGATGCTGAGTGGGTAGGATGATTCCCTGTCACCATTGGCATTTTGCAGGCCACGCACGTGGGCCGCACCCAGTTCAGCGACTAATTGGGTATCCTGGCTGTATCCTTCATACGTCCGTCCCCAACGGAAGTCATGAGGGACGGCCACACAAGGCGCGAAGTTCCAGCGAACGCCCGTGGCGATGATCTCAGTAGCCGTGAACCGGCCGATCCGCTCTACCAGATCCGGGTCCCGGGTGGCACCAAGCCCAATGTTGTGGGGAAAGATGGTCGCCCCCACAACATTGTTATGACCATGCACAGCATCCACCCCATAGATGAGTGGTATGCCCAGGCGCGTTTGCCGAGCGGCTTCTTTAAAATCATATACCATATTGGCCCAGTTCTGGGGGGTGTTGGGGTTCGGATTACCACCGCCGCCACTCAACACCGAGCCAACGGCGTATTCTGNNCTCTTTGTATGTTGGTATTTTGATAGCCATTAATGTTTCCTATTCGCAATCCATCGATCTGTTCTGTTACTAACCGTGTACATCTAGGCCCCTACTTGAATCCAATCGACCGCCATCTTCACCTGATCGTCTTTAATTATTTGCACTGTTGATTCTGGCAAACCATAGTAGGGTTTCTGGACGCCGTTCGTCTTAAACGGGTACGTGCCACCCAGAGCAAAGTTGAGAATGAGATATTTATTGTCATCGAATACCCACGGACCAAAGAAGTCAGTCATTGGGCGAGTAACGCGGTAGATGATTGAGCCGTCGACTTTAAATATCATTTTGTCGGGCTCCCAGTCGACGGAGTAAACATGCCAGGCGGTCGCATCCACCTCAGTGGAGAAAAACAACTTATTAACGAGCCCTGTTTCTCCGAAGTATCCTGGCCCATGTGCGGCCGCGCTGACCCAATCCGGTTCACCTACATATTCCAGGACATCTATTTCGCCTGATTCAGGCCATGTTCCATACCCAAGGAGCCAAAATGCTGGCCAGAGGCCGGCACCAGACGGGAGCATGATGCGGGCCGCGGCCGATCCATATTGGAAATCAAACTTGTCTCTGGTATCGATTCGCCCAGAAATGAAATCGAACCGGTGACCTTCGGGTGTACTATGATCCGGTCGATATCGAGGATGGAAGACAAGGGCGCCATGCGTTGCACCCACCGCCTGTTCTTCGGAAACGATGTAGATCGTTTCTGAGGAATCGACGTACGCCTGCTGCTCATCGTTGTAGATGTTGCCAGTGATGCGGACGTTCCACTTTGATCGGTCAAGCTCTCTGGATCTAAAATCGTCAAAGAAGAGAACACGGATTTCTGTCTGGCTGTAGTCAGTTTCGTTAGAGGACATTCACCGGTTTCCCATTGCAGATTCGCTCAATTAGGCACATGCTTTACTGACTCTCTATCTCAGGGCGCTCGCTGATAAACCCGCACATAATCAACATATAGATTTGCCGGAAATTTGGTATCTAAGCCGATGGTTCCTCCAAGTTGGCCGCCGACCGCCAGGTTCAGTAGCAAGAAGAATTCGTTGTCGAAGACCCATTCGCGATCGCCGACAATTTCTGGAGTGAGGGTGTAATAATGCTCGCCATCGTAGAACCAGCTAATCCCGTTTTCGTCCCATTCAACAGCAAAGGTGTGAAATTCGTCGGCAATATCATATTCCTGGCGATTCCACCTCCCCAATCCTCCCGCTCCTGAATAGCCGGGGCCGTGAGCCGTACCCATGACTAAGTCTGGTTCGCGGCCGACATACTCCATGATGTCCACCTCACCAACATGGGGCCAGTTACTATCAAAGGGGTCATCGGGCTTGCGGTCGAAGTCGTTGCCAAGCAACCAGAATGCTGGCCATAGGCCAGCGCCCGGCGGAACTTTGATCCGCGCTTCAATCCGGCCATATTGGAANNATACTTTTCTTCGAACTTCTCCTGGCGCGCCTCAATGACCAGCAAACCGTTTTCAACACGGGCATTTTCTGGCCGATCAGTATAGTATTGCGCTTCCCCATTGCCCCAACCCCAGCCGCCAATATCGTAAGTCCAGTTTGACGGATTAATTGTGTCACCATCAAATTCATCGCTCCAGACCAGTTCCCAACCTTCGCGAGAATCCACGGGTACCGGAATCGGCGTGGTGATGGGCGTAGAGGTTGGAATAGCCGTCGCAGTAGGGGCAACGGTCGCGGTGGGC
>DOXE01000264.1:359-2612 GCA_003519205.1 Chloroflexota bacterium | reverse complement strand
ACCCTGGTAATCGGAGTTTTCCTGGCTCGCCTGATGTACTGCCCGGTTGGCAATCAGGATCGCTCGTTCCAGGTGATAGTTAATGTCGTCGATCGACTCCTGTTCATCAAAATATCTCTGTATCGTGTTAACTGTCAGGTGGCTGGCCACCTCTCCCGCGGTTTGCCCCCCTACTCCGTCGGCGACGATACCAAGATAAAGATCTCGCTGTTCATCTATCCGCCAGGCAACAAGACCGAAGAAATCTTCGTTACGTTTTCCGGTCATACCGGCATGGGTAGCATAACCCGTTTTTAGATTACTCCCGATTTCAGTCTGTTGCATTGCTTAGGTATATATAGCACATTATCTCATCGATTACCGGCGCGGCGAGTGTGGCATATACGGCTGAGTGGAGATATCGTCTTCATCTTCATCCGTTGCAGGAGGCGGCGCATCGCGTGGTGGCGGAGCTTGCGGCCTTCCAGCCGAACCTGGCTGGTTGGGCATATAAGGTTGGGTGCTCAAATCCTCTTCGGCCGCCATCGGACTAGCTTCATCCGACCGTACCGGGGACGGCATAACCTGGGTTGAATCGGCGTCCTCTACTGTTGGAACAACGTGGAAGCGCAGATGCACTCTCCCAAAATGTACGTCGTCATTGTCGTTCAAAACCTGTGGTTTGAGCGTTATCTGTTTAAAGTTAATGTAGGTGCCACTGGCACTCCCCTCATCGTACAGTTGAAACACGCCATTTTGTTCCATTACACGAGCGTGAAGCCGCGAAACGCTTTTGTCAGCGAAGACGACTTGGGCCAGCTTTGGATCCCGTCCAATAGCTACATTATTGGATGTCAATGTAATATTGTTCCCGTGATCAGGGGCNNTTTTCGAGCGGCTCAAAATAAGCGCTAGCCGAGCTCTGGACAGCGAAGGCTGGCATGATGACCTGGGTCGCCTCATGTTCTCCTGGGCTAGCTGATTGGGCAGTTGGCACAGCCGTTTGAGCTTTTATAGCCTTTGTGCGCCGGCGCCGGCGCAACAACACCAGGGCCAGGATTAATATGATAACTGCCCCAAAGAGAGCTAACAGGCCGATTGCCAGACCCGCCAAACTAAGATTTTGCACCAGATCCTGGAACGCNNTTATCTGTACCCTCCTCCACTTCATTGGCCGGAGCCGTGTCCATTGTCTCTGTTACCTCTCCAGCCAGACCTTCGACGATAATTGCCATTGGAAGGACATTACTATGGCCTTGCAATCCCAGCTCGTCGTTCACCTTGACAAACAGTTCATAGGTTCCTTCGTCGAGATTACTGATATCCCAATCTAATATGATGAGACCGTCAGCGCTTAACTCGGGATTAGAGGCTGGAGGTTGGGGAGAGCCGTCCACGAGTAAAGTTGCATCGGTCAACATCCGGGGATGGCCATCGGGCCAGGTGACCCGGGCAACTATCGGCTGGCTTGCCGGTTCCGCTGATGTCAAGCGATCGTCTGGTGAAGCCACAACCCGGCGTATCGGCCGGCTATTGTCGACCACGATCTCGGTAGCTGGCGGAGCGACTTCAACCTCAACTTGTGTTTCAGCTCTAGCCTCAGCTATTTCAAGTACCACATCATGCAAACCGCTTGAAGCCAATCGTGAACGATATTGCACCTGAAACTGAGGCCCATGCGATTGAATCAGGCTATAGAGTGGATCGGTTCCGGTTGGCTCCGGCATATGAACATAACTACCCCTGGTCGGTTGGGAAAGCCCATTTACGTTAGTGATCTCGTCTTCGTCAGCCCGTGCTCCGAGAATGACTGAGAAAATTGGGATGTTTATCGCCTGCGCTTTATCCACGAGGGTAGGATAATCTAGCTGCTCATCCAACTCAGCACCATCAGTAAAGAGCACAACGGCCTGGAATCTACCGTCGGCATAGCTCTCTGTTGCTCTATCCAGGGCCAGAGAAATCATCTCATTTAATGGTGTGGGATCAACAGGCAGAGCTTCATAGAAATTGATCTCGTTGATAACGGCGTTAGGAAAAACCGCCCGATCAAGTAACAAATCGGCTCCATCCTCCGTTGGAACAACGATGCTGACCCGATCCAGTTGTTCCTCTTTCATGAATTGGTTTGCGTAACGGAGGATGCTGTCCCGCACCTTCTCATGTCGCGTTTGGCCGCCAGCATCATCACGTTGACCAATAGAAGCATTGGCATCGATGATGAATATCAGCTCTGTGCCGACATATGTTTCGGCTACCTCGTAGTCGGCAATC
>DOXE01000264.1:0-276 GCA_003519205.1 Chloroflexota bacterium | reverse complement strand
TCCGGCGACGCCCAAAGAAAAACGGTAACAACGTCTCGCTCGGCGACAGCTTCAACACAGGCAACCTGCCATTGATCCAGCGGATTAAAATAAGCAGACCAAACGACGGTATCGGCCGACCAATTATTATTACCAGTCGGATCAATGCCAACCCGCATCAACATGTTGGCCGGATTCACCGAGGTTCCATTGGGGCAGAGGCCAAATTCTTCGCAGGACCAGGCCTGGCCGTGAGCGCTAAATTGCAGACGGCTGCCAGGAGTCACATTTAACACC
>DOXE01000070.1 GCA_003519205.1 Chloroflexota bacterium | reverse complement strand
TTAGCCATTTTTACCTTCCTTTTTATAATCGAAATTCTATCGTTCATTCAAGGCTCTAGGTGGACGAGAGTCCGCCGGATGCCCAAATAAATTGGGCGTCATCCGGCCAGAGCTTTACGGGACATTTAGTCCTTCATCATCAACAAGGCATTGTTGGAAAAAATGCCAATGCCTAGACAAATCTCACCTCCAACATATGGGTAGAACATGATATGCACGGATCATAGGCCCGCACCAGCATCTCCAATGTCAGCGTGATTTCATCCCTCGAGCGATCCCAGATCTGTGGTGCCAAGGCGCGCATGTCTGCTTCAATGTTAGCCAGATTTTGTCCGGTAGGGATGACACAATTCGCTTCGGCGATGGCGCCGTTTCTAAGCACGTAATGGTGGTAGAGCGTACCCCGCGGTGCTTCACATGCACCGACACCTTCGCCAGATTGGCGGGCGGGCTGAGCAATCTCTTCCCATTGAATGCCCAGCTCTAGAAGCTGGCCGATAATTCTGATCGCTTCCTCATAAAAGTGCACAATTTCTACGACTTGAGCAATGGTAATCATGAAAGGATTCTGACAGGTAGGTTTTAAATTAAGCCGAGCCGCCGCCGCTTTTGCCTGAGGGTTGAGCTTCTCATGATTGAGTTTATAGCGGGCCAACGCCCCTACCATGTAAGACTGCCGCCGATGGCGAGCGTGTTTGGCTGTAGAGCGACTTATCTGATACTCGTTTACCACTCCTCGATACTGCTCGATAGGCCAAGAGCCGCCATCGCTACTGGCGATAAAACCGTCGATAAGGCTGTAGCCATGGTCCTTTTGCAAGGCGATGTACTCGGTCTCGCGTTCAAAATCGGGTAGGACCAGATCGGCAAACAGATTAACGGTAGACTCAATGTCAGGGCTTATCGCATCTAACCGGCGCAGAAGTACCTGTAATTCTTCTTCTGTCGGTAAGTGGGTAAAGCCGCCAACGGTCATCGTTATTGGATGGGTGTGCCGGCCGCCAATCGCAGCGCAGATCTGTCCTGCTACCTGTTTCATCCTCAACGCCCGGTGGACGATATCTGGGCTCTCCACAGCCAAGGGAATGATGCTGCCTGCTCCAAGCAGGTCCGGAGCCACCAGCATATAAACGTGTAGTAAGTGGCTATCGAGCATCTCAGCGCAAAGATTCAGTTGGCGCAGGAGATCCGTTTGCTGGCTATTTTCCACACCTAGTGCGCTCTCTAAGGCTTTTATCGAGGCAGTCGTGTGGGTAACAGCACAAATACCACAAATTCTCGACGAGAGTCGTGGGGCCTGATCATACGGCCTTCCACGGAGCATCGCTTCGAAAAACCGTGGCGCTTCGATAATTTCCAGATCGCATTGTAAGATGGTTCCATTGCGGATATCGACGATGATGTTGCCATGCCCTTCGACCCGAGTCAGGTGGTGTATTTCAACCGGGGCAGGCGAGGTTCTAATGCTTGCCATGTCTGTCACCCTCACTTTCCATTAGCTCGTGGGACAAAAATAATCTCGAAGCAGCTTCAAAGCCGCCTTCTCGAAGCCCATGCTCCACTGCTACTGCTCTCAACCATCCGATGTTAGGATCAGAGACAAGACCCCGGCAACCCTCACAGCACGCACCAAAGGAAGGGCAGATGGCGCCACAACCGGCTCGCGTTACTGAACCAAGACAGGGGATACCGCGCATAAATAAACATTCGTTTTCATTAAGCTTGCATTCAGCGCACACCGGGTAATCCGGCAGTCGGGGTAGGCGGTGCTGCAGCAAGGCTTTCAAGGCATTGACAAATTCATTCCGGTCAATGGGGCAGCCTGGAATAAAGCACTCTACCCGAATGATGGCCTGGATTGGTAGCGCCTTATGGCTATCGTAGAGTTTGCCGCCCTGGCCGTAGACGTACCGGCGAACATCATCTGACGATTGCCAATTACGCAGGGCATTCACACCTCCCAAATGGGCACATGCACCAAGGGCGACGACGATCTGAGCTTGTTCACGAATAGCCTTAAGCCGGGCCTCGTCACTCGTTCGCGAGCAGGATCCTTCGATAAAAGCAATCTGGTAATCCTCATCACGTTCGCTCATGGCTTCGCGAAACTGCACGATCTCAACGGCGCTTAACAGATCTGCGTGGGTTTGCAACGCATCAATGACGGTTAGCTGACAACCCTCACAACCGGTGAAGTCGAAGAAGGCAACTTTGGGTTTTGTGGATACCGTCATAATGCTTCCTCCAAGCGTTTGATCTGGGCGTATGGAAAACAAGGCCCGTCAAGACAGGTGTAGAGGTGGTTTATCTGGCAATGGCCGCATTTACCAATTCCGCACTTCATCCGTCGTTCTAAGCTAAGCCAGATATTTCCCTCGCGAATCCCCTTACCCAGCAATTCCACCAACACAAAACGGTACATGACCGGCGGGCCAACGGTAAAAGCGACGGTGTTGGGGGCGTAAAGTTGCACCTCTGGGATCAACGTCGTTATCACTCCCACGTGCCCTTGCCAATTGCCGTCAGAGCGATCGACCGTGACCTGCACCTCAACATCTTCACGTGCACTCCACAAGGTCAATTCATCCTGAAAGAGCAATTCTGAAGGATGGCGAGCACCATACAAGATGATCACCCGACCATAGTTGCTTCGTTCGTCCAACACTTGGTTGATGAGCGAACGCAAGGGTGCCAGCCCCAAACCGCCGGGAAGAAAGAGCAGGTCTTTGCCCCGGAAACGTCGAACGGGAAAGCCACGACCAAAAGGTCCACGAACGCCAACCGCGTCGCCTGGTCCCAGTGCATGCAGAGCGTCGGTTACCTGGCCTGCCTGACGGACACACAACTCAAAAGTACCGTTGCTCCGGCTAGGCGAAGAAGAGATGCTGAAGGGGGCTTCGCCAACGCCAAAAACTGACAGCTCCACAAATTGTCCCGGGGCATGCTTTAGTGATAGGTCGCCAGGTAATTCGATGGTGAACAGCTTCTCCAATTGGGTTAGCGGCCGAACATCGGCGATTCGCGCTACCAAGGGTAGATAAGCTGAGGTCGTGGAAAATGTTTCAATTAAAGGCAGGCTCATCCCATCACCTCCTGGCGCTTGCCTGATACGGCAACTCGCTTGCGATGCAGCTTATTTATGACATCGATCGGCTTGATGTTGACCAGGCAGGCTTCGGCACATCGGCCGCAACCAACGCACCCGGCCAGGCCAAAACTATCTGATTGATACTTGAACTTATGGTAAAAGCGATGACGCAGGCGAGCGGCTCGACTATTGCGAAAGTCATGACCACCTGCTACGGAAGCAAATTGACCGAATTGACAGGAATCCCATACCCGAAATCGTTTGCCGCTAGTCAAGTCGAAATTCACTTCGTCGACGACGTCAAAGCAATAACATGTCGGGCATACTGCCGTGCAGGTGCCACAACCCAGGCATTGTTGGCCCAATTCCTCCCACACCTGGCTGCGATAGCTAATCGCCAGAAGGCTGGGCAGTTCGCTGAGATCGGCTTCCAACCGGTAGGGAAAACGAGCCCATTTTGCGCTTATAACCTGGTTGAAGCGCCAATAATCAGTTTCGGTCGCCGTCCGAATATTGGTCAAGTTCTGTAAGAGTTCAGAGCCCTTTGCAGAGCCTATTTCCAAGGCATATTCATGACCCAGATCCGTAAGGTGTAAATCGAACGTTTCCGGCATAATCCATGTGCCCATGTCCTTACAAAAGGCGTTCTCCGAGCACGGTTCGAGACATTCGATGCTGACCAGGGTCGTGTTTGCGCGGCGGGCCATGTAATGTTGGTCCGCCGCCCCCTGGCTGAATGCCTGATCGAGCAGGAGAACGGCATGCAGGTCACAGGTATGGATGCCAAAAATAACTGTCCGCCGCTCATCTAACTGCAAATCTACTTGGTGTCCGTTGTCCTTGAAGCTAAACAACTCTTCTTTTTGGGGTAAAAAGACTTTTTTAGGCGGTAAAATCGTACTTGGGTACGATAGCTCAAGTTCATGTGCCCCCTGTAGCTCACCAAAGATGTATTGTTCGCGAGGCGGTTGCTGGGTATCACCGGCCGGCTGTTGCTGCACGACTTCTTGCTTGCGCTTAGGCCCAATCACCCGGTACCTGGCGCTAAGCAATTCGATCCATTCGACTAGAGCGCCCTTAGGCAGCACTTGAAGATTCATGAGACAGCAGCTCCTTCTGCAACCGATAACAGATCCATTAATGCCCGCGCGGTGGCCTCGACAGCCAGTGTGACAACGGGTGAAAGCGAATCACCCATTGATATATCAGCGGGCTGGATGCCTAGCAGCCCTACCGGACAACCCAGCTCGACTGTTAGATAGTTAGCCAGGATTTGCAGCGGTAAGGTGTGGGTTGAAGCATTGAATCCG
>DOXE01000010.1 GCA_003519205.1 Chloroflexota bacterium | reverse complement strand
CAACATCGGCGCGGGGACGATCACCTGCAATTATGATGGTGAAAAGAAACACCCCACTGTGATCGGTGAAGATGTTTTCATTGGTTCCGACACCATGCTTGTCGCGCCTCTCAAGTTGGGCAATGGCGCGCGGACTGGTGCTGGGGCCATCGTCACCAAGGATGTGCAAGATGATACTTTGGTTGTCGGTATGCCTGCGCGTGCCATCCGAAAATTCGAGAAGAAAAACAAAAGCAAGTGAATCAGGACACACGAATGAACTTAACTCAACAGGAAAAACAAGCACTTGTTGACCTTGCCAATGCCGCACGCCAGCGCGCGTATGCGCCGTATTCAAATTATCACGTCGGTGCTGCTATTTTGGCCGACGATGGTCGTATTTTCACCGGTGTCAACGTGGAGAATGCCTCCTATGGCCTAACCATTTGCGCTGAGCGAGCGGCCGTCTTTTCCGCGATCACGGCCGGGGCCAGGCGTTTGTTAGCCGTGGCCATATGTACCGAATACGGGGGTTCGCCCTGTGGAGCCTGCCGCCAGGTAATGAGCGAGTTTGCCGGAGATATTCCGGTATGGCTTAGCGATAGCACCGGAAAGGCGCGCGAGACAAGCCTACATACCTTACTACCTGACCATTTTGGCCCAAACCATCTACCTGTTTAGGAGAAGTGATGCAGGTTCTGAGCGGCGATAAAGGACAGGCCGTTCTCGGTTAAAGCCTGGGCGGTATGGTTCAGAGCTTCAAACTTGTCCATGAAGTTTTGAGTTACTGCTTCCCAGTCACAAGATTCGACGATCTCCTCCTTATCCCTGAAATAGTCGAGGATATCTGACGGGTGTTCTCTGGTCTGGTCGATCACTGGATCGCCGCCCTCGTGTTTGGCCGAAATATTGGCCACGTGATCGGCCAATACGATCAACTCCTCCCGACGATTATAGGGTTGGCGGACGATACTCTTCCAGGTTTCTGTGATGTGATGCTCAAAACGGACGATATTTTCGAAGTCGAGATCTTTTCGGAATTGGGCGGTGATCTCCATCGATTGGTTGTTGACTGAGTTGCTCCAATTGAAGCCTATCAAAGGTGACGATCCATCGTCACGGGCGAANNCCCATAAAAACGGAGATCTTAAACTCGATGTCCACCCCTAAACGATGGAGTAAGTAGCCAAGGAATACCGTGCCTGGATTGATGTTCAAAACCTGGCGCACGCCATAGTTGGTGTAGTAATAGAGGTATTCGTCCAGCCATTTGAGAGCGTATTCATTGGGTTGGCCGACACCGCCAAAGTAGCCGGTGATGGTCTCTGGGCCACCCAGATGAATGTTGGAGCCGTCAGTTCCTTTGGTGTCCAGGGTCTCCACGTAGCTGGCCCCGATGATTTGCATGGCTGCGGCAAAGGCCAGCAGGTCCCCATCGGCCTCTTGTTCTTTCATCTTGCGCACTCGAATGAACCGGCCGGGCATGAGGGAACCTTCATCGATGGCCCGTTTTGCTGCTTCAATCACCCAGGGGAAATACTGGCAGGCGCTAATTTCCAGAGTGACAGCATAATCATCAGCAAAAGCCATATCGTCAGCTTTTGGCCCCAAAACCTTTCGCCGGTAATCGGCTTCACTGATGAAGGCTCGTCGATTACGTTGTTCTGTTAACCAATCCAGGTCAGCCCAATAATCAGGCGTTTTATCTTTCACGCGCTCCAATAAGGTTGGTAAATGCATAGCCAGGGCAGCTTTCTGGTTGATCTCCTCAGGTGTGCCGTATTTGGCGACGACATCCAGAAAGTCGTTGATGACGTGCATGTTTGGATCCAATAGGATGGCATTGATGGCTTCTAACCGGTCGGGTGCGATCTTTAGCTGTTGCCGCATATTCTCAGCCATTTGATATCTCCTTCAATCGTCAAAGTGGTACATTTTTCAATTTCATAGAGAGCTCTAGCCGGATGATAGTCCGGCGGATTTTCATCCACCTAGAGCTCATTTCAAACATTAGGCTCAAATTCAATCCAAAAGGTTGAGAAGTTCCTCATACTCGTCGTCTTTCATTCCAAAGTAATGCTCTGAGGCGGGAAACTGCTTGTCACGCACCTCAACAGCATAACTTTTTAGCCCGTTGAGAATGACTTCGCCGGCGTTGCCATAGACTTTTGCCATTCTTGGTTTGAACTTCGGATACAGCCCAAACATATCGTGGTATATTAGCAATTGACCATGGGCTTCAGGACCGGAACCCAAGCTGATGATGATGCAGTTTTCAGCCCGCTCGGTGATGAGTTGGCATACCCTATCTGGGACAAGCTCTAATAAGATGGCATAGGCGCCGGCTTTCTCTAATGCTTTGGCATCGTCTATGATCTTCTTGGCTTGCAAAGCGCCTTTCCCTTGTAACCTGAAGCCACCCAATGAGCTAACGCTCTGCGGCGTTAATCCAAGATGACCCATGACTGGGATACCCGCAGCTGCGATGCCGGCTACACGATCAGCCATCTCGGCNNTGATTTGATAACTCATATAAGGCATATCGCCGATCAGCCAGGCTGTTGGTGCGCCCCGCCGGACGGCCTGGGTGTGTCGGATCATATCGTCCATTGTGACGGGCAAAGTGCCTTCATAACCCAGCATGGTCATGCCCAGGCTGTCGCCAACCAATATCATGTCGATGCCAGCCTGCTCCTGAAAATAAGCTGTTGGATAGTCATAGCAAGTCAACATGGTGATAGGTTCATCCTGGTCGACCTTCTTGAATAGATCTGGTAGCGTTATCTTTTTTCGGTCAGACATTCATTTCCTCCAAGGAATCGGCGGGTACAAAATAAAAGTGAGGGATCTACCCCATGCTACAATAGATCAGGCACCTATGTTGTCACAAGTGACGAATGTCCTAAAACGGTGGTGACAAATGGATATTTGGTTACTTGCGGTAAAATACTCCTTATCTATGTCTAAACAGCGAACGTTTCGTAGCGAAGCCATCGTCTTGCGTCGTAAAGATTTTGGCGAGGCGGACCGGATGTTAACCCTCTATAGCCGTGAATTCGGTAAAATTCAGGCCCTGGCCAAGGGAGCTAGAAAGCCTCAGACACGCAAAACCGGTCATGTGGAGCTGTTTATGCGCACAAACTTCCTCTTTGCCAGGGGCAGAAATATTGACATCATCACCCAGGCCGAGTTGGTGGAAGCTTACCCTGCTCTTCGGGAAGACCTGGTCCGGGCTACCTACGCTTCCTACGCCGTCGAGCTCCTGGATGGGATGACGGCCGAAGGCGACCATGACTTGCGAAAATACGAATTGCTTTCCAAAGCCTTAGGTTGGTTAGAAAAAACCGATGATGTTCGCCTGGCTGCACGATTCTATGAATTACGTCTACTATCCTTGGCCGGCTTCCAACCCCAGTTATTTCATTGTGTATCTTGCAAGGAGCCAATCGAAGAACAAGACCAATTCTTCAGCGCTGACCGGGGTGGGTTACTTTGTCCCGGATGTTGGAAAGCCGATTCCCGGGCATTGTCACTGTCGGCCGCGGCCGTCAAAGTATTGCGTTATTTGCAGACCCGCAGTTGGGAAACCGTGAGCGTCCTGCACCTAAGAGGAACGCTACATGCCGAATTAGAGGGGGTGATGCACCATTATCTGCG
>DOXE01000388.1 GCA_003519205.1 Chloroflexota bacterium | reverse complement strand
TCCAACTAAGATCTTATCCGATGGCTTACCATAGGGCGTCGTTAAATAAATCTCCTCAAGGTCTTCCAACCCATCCATTTGATACAGACCACTCCCACCGATGACTGCTATTTCTATTTCCAACATAAGAATTCACCCACTAAGTGTTGCCCTCCAAGAAGCAGAGTGCAGGCTCTGTCCTAGCCTTCTGCCACTTGCCTATGCTACTTTCTCTTCCCCAATTCAGTTTCAAGTTTGCGGATTCGATTCGTCGCTAGACGTCTTGTCTCTTTTAGTTGATTTGCCAATAGTAAGGCATTATCCCGCGCTTTTTTTAATTCTATCTCCTGTTCCACTAATGCCATCCTAAGGCTGGCCATTTGCTCATCCCGATTTAGATCTGATCCGAGACGACCAGCTAGGTCACTTTTGCCTAATTTGTGCTTTCCTGCACTTGCTAATTCCGTTTCCATGCTGGCTTTTTGCTGTTCCGCCAGAGCCTTCTTAGCTTCTTCCAGGCTTTTTTGTGCCATCAGATATCGGTTATGGTAGTCTGTAGCCTGTTCAATTGCCGTACGAGACAATTTCCGCATTCGAATAAGTTCACTCTCTAATTCCTTCTCACTCGCGGAATTAATGGAGGTTGAATTTACCAGCTCTGAAAGGCGGCGCTCAAAAGTTGCTTCAATTTCAGATCGTGCCAGTAAAGCCATGGCCGCTTCTGCTCTTAATTGACGCCATATCAACAGCCTTGGTTCTGCTTCCCGACCATCTAATGAAACAACATCCCCAGGCAAGATATCGAGAATTTCTTGAGGTATCGTGCGCTGGCCAGTTTCATCGAGATCAACTGTGCTCAATTCGCCAGAGCGAAGTAGATCAACGGTTCCCTCATCCAAGGTGCTCATCCAACCATGCAATTTACCACCGGGGGCAATTTCTAAGGCCACCGAATGGACGTCACCCCAAATCTGGCCTGTGGACTCAACAACAACCTCGCGGCTGGCTACAAAGCCATAAATAATTCCGGCAACGACTACCCTTGGAGCAAGGACATTTCCTGCAATTGCCGCTTCTTTGGTCACATTAACGGTAAGTTCGGTTTGAATATCGCCTAATTTATAACCTTGGACTTCCAGCCACTCATTTTCGCGCTTGAGGATTGAACTGGCTATTTTTCGCAACTTTTGGTCCTGTTTTTTTATTGATGCTAGCGGCCATTTGAATTCGTCCGCCAAACCAGACAATAATCTCATTTATAGCTGCTATTTGCTATTAATCAAAGTATCATACACAGCTATAATCCGTATTATGCCGTGCCCGAAATAACCCGTCCAAGCGAATACCGTACGCTAACCAGACGATCAATTGATGTCCACTTTTGTTGGAAATCGTTAAGATACAATTATGAATAATGCGATAGCCAGAGCTAATAAAACCCGAATAATGTTACCGCTTGCCCTCGCTCTTGCGATTATTGTTCTAGTCATATTGACGATCACTAACATCAACTATGCTGAGGACAATCCAGGAGGGGCTGACTTCATTCCTCGCTGGCTCGGTGTTCGATTACTATTTACTGAAGGGGACAGTCCTTATAGCCAAGCGACAACTCAAGCTATTCAAGAGTTCATGTACGGCCGGCCGGCTAAGCCTGGAGAAGATCAGGCCTTATTCGTTTATCCCCTCTACTCTTTTTTAGTATTCACCCCTTTCTCCTTGATAGCTGATTATGAATTGGTCCGGGGAATATGGCAAACAACGCTTCAAATCGCTTTGATTCTCCTGGTCATTTTCAGCATTCAATTGGCTGATTGGCGGCCGTCAATGGCAACTCTATTTTTACTATCAGTCTTTGTCCTACTCTGGTATCATAGCGTTCGACCACTCATTAATGGAAATCCATCTATCTTAGTTGCCTTATTTACGGCCTCAGCACTCTTGGCCATTTCCCGTGAGCAAGATATCGTTGCTGGCGTCCTCTTGGGCTTGGCTACAATCAAACCTCAGGTGGTCGTGTTGCTAATTCCCCTGGTTCTGATTTGGGCTCTTTCAAAAAGGAGATGGCGGTTGATCGGCAGTACCCTAGGCACTTTATTCTTTTTTGTCATCCTATCGACAGCTTTGGTGCCAGACTGGATATTGCAGAATGTGCGCCAAATACTTGCTTACCCTGGATACACTCCGGCGGCAACTCCAGCTACAGTCTTTTTCGAGTGGTGGCCAGCTTATGGCCGTTGGTTTGGGTACTTGCTGACACTGGTTATGAGCCTACTACTTTTATGGTGTTGGAATAAGGCTTGGCGAAAAGAGTTCAAAGCCTTCCTACTATCAGCGTATGCCACTTTAACAATCACGACATTTATCGGTATTTCGACGGCCACATCCAGCTATATTGTCCTCTTTCCTGCGTTAGTTCTGGTCTTCGCCGAGTGGGAAAAGAAGTACGGTCGAGCGGGACGCTGGCTTGTCGCCTCGACGATTTTATTAATTCTTGTTGGACTATGGGCCTTATTCCTGACCACAAAAGTCGGGAATTTCCAAAATCCAATTATGTTTTTCCCAGTTCCAATTTTTTTAATTGTGGCGCTATTTCTATTACAAAGACAAAGCGACTTTTTTGCTACCGAATGAGGCAATAGTCGAACCCTTGTGCTGCGAATATTTCTCTGATACACTGAGACAAATGGTTGGGAAGGGTCGTCTTCTTGTGCTAATGGGGCTGTTAGTCATCATATTGGGCTTAGCCTTCGTTCCAGATACCAAGGCTAAATCCAAACCGCCAGCTGTCCTATCGTTTACAGAATATCAACAATCAACTGGAAATATCGATGTCGAATTGAATGTTTCACCCCAAGCAGTTGAACCCGGCGAACCAATAAACGTAATCGTCATATTGACGAACAACGATTCTGCGATTCAAGCTCCAGAGATTACGCTCAAAATTCCCGAAGTATTATCTTTTGACCTGGATGAACTACCTTCAGGAACATTTTATAATGCTCAGACAAATGAAATAAGTTGGCAGCCGATAGTTCCAGGAGCAGGCTCAAGTCAATCTTTGAATATTAGTTTGCGGTCAAATGTGGCTGATATAAAGACCCCTGAACAGAAGATAGTGGCTATCCTTAAA
Organism: Chloroflexota bacterium; assembly: GCA_003519205.1. GTDB lineage: Bacteria > Chloroflexota > Anaerolineae > Promineifilales > Promineifilaceae > UBA11865. Next base: position 5,201 of record DOXE01000388.1, on the reverse strand, counting down.
AGTAGTGGTCAAGAGCAAACTTTTACCACATCATATTGGGTCGGCGTCCGGCCGACGGTCAACTTGTCATTCGATCCCCCGCAGGCGGCCGTAGGCCAACCCGTCCATCTTGTCGGCGATGTTTCGGGACCAGGACCCATCACCCAGATTTGGAGTCTTGGGGATGGGCGCATTATTGACGTCAGTAATCCTGAAGTCGTGTACTCAACTCCAGGAATCTATAACATCATCCTCCAAGCATCAAATCCGCTTGGGTCGGCAACGAATAGCGGACAGATTACTATCGTGTCACAGCCAATTGCCCATTTTTCTATCAGCGATCCAGCTCCAATCGCCAATGAAATCGTCAACTTTATCGACCAAAGTGGTGGACAATCTCCTCTCATTTATCTGTGGGATTTTGGAGATGGCATTACGAGTACAGAAAAGAATCCCAGCCATCAATACCCGTCTCCGGGTACTTACCAGGTTCACTTGACCATCCAGAATGATGTTGGGACCAGCGAAACTTTTTTGCCTGTAAACGTAGGTCTTCCGCCAACGGCAGACCTGATCGTTGACGAGTTTATAGATGCTGGTAAGCCAATAAATGGCCAGGCTTTCTTCGACGATACGACCTCAAAAATTCACTGGGATATGGGCGATGGCCATGTCTATGAGGGCGGCCAGATAACCCACGTTTACTGGTCAGCAGGTGTCTATCAAATTACTGTAACGGCAAGCAACGAATTTGGTGATACCGTGCTGGAAAGATGGATCGATGTGAATCCAGGTAATCTGCAGTTGTATCTTCCTTTGGTTATCAAGGGAGGTGGATCATCACCAGGGCTTGAAGTTCTGAGCAATGGTAATGAATTAGAGGTATTACCAGACGGCGAAGCGGAAATTGCACTGGAACCATTGGAATTGCCGCCAGAAATGAGCCCGGCCGAGAAACTATTGGCCTATATCAACGAGGCGAGGAGAATCTATAATCTCCAACCCCTGACCCCTGTCACCGAACTGAGTAATGCTGCCCAAATTCATACCGACGACATGGCAAATCTTGGACTAACGGGACATGAAGGATCGGATGGATCATCACCAGCCTTAAGAGTTCAGTTATCAGGATACCCTGGCGGATATGGAGGGGAGGCAACGGCCTGGGGAATGCAGTATGCGATTGAGCCTGTCCAATATTGGTTATCAAGTCCAGCCCATAAAGCGATCATCTTAAACCCAGCAGCCACTGATGTCGGTGTCGCCTTCAGCGAAAATTATAGCGCTCCAAATGTTTGGTATTGGACCGCTGAATTCGGTTCTTTAGGTTTACCACGAGTCGAGGTGAGTCTCCCGTCAGAAGAGGCGGCTTCCCCATCTCTTACCGCTCCTGATCCTGAGATCAAGCTTCTTGGTCCCCCTCAAAATAGTGAGTTTGCCCTTACATCGGGCACCAACTTGATATTCACTTGGTCGTGGTCTGAACTATTATCTGCAGAACAACAATTTAGCATTTTTATGGAAGCCAATGGCAGGACTTTTAGAATCGGAAGCGTCAGAGATTCGCAACCCTCGAATCAATACCAATTTAATGTACCGTCATCGAATGTTCCGGTAACTCCTGGTCTTCACCACTGGCTTGTGCGTTTAGAAGATAATAGTCAAGCGCTAGTCCTGAATGAAACGTTGTCCTGGCCCATCGTGTTTCATGAGTCTGGAAATGATCTAAGCAATCCACAACCCACAGGAGAACCAACACCGGTGGAACCAAGTACCGAGCTTGAACCTCCTACGACACCCGTGCCTCGATCAAGATCGCGGTAGAGCTATCCAAGCATCCTCTCCAAATCAGCCAAATTTTTCTTCTAAGAGCTCCTTCAATGTCGGTTGGCCAATCTCTTGTAATTTATAACGTACCCTCTGGCTGGGCTTATTGATATTAACTAACCGGCCGAGATCGATGGGGGTAGCGATAAGTACTAAATCTGAAGGCGTCTGATTGATCGTCGCTTCAAGATCTTTTATCTGTTCGTCCCCATAACCCATCGCTGGTAGGATCGGACCGGTATCCGGATATGTCTCGTAGGTCTTAACAATCGATCGAACGGCATAAGGGCGGGGGTCCACGATTTCTCTAGCATCATAATAAGTAGCGGCAACATATCCTGCGCCATAGCTCATCTCACCATGAGTGAGTGTTGGCCCATCCTCAACTACCAAGACCCTCTTATCCCGTATAGTTAATGGATCTTCAACCATTATCGGCGATGCCGCCTTCACGATGACGGCTTTGGGATTTACCAAGCGGATATTTTGTTGCACTTTAACGACATTCTGATGATCGGCCGTGTCGACCTTATTAATCACCACCACATCAGCCATTCGGAGGTTCGTTTCTCCTGGATGATATCTTAGCTCATGACCCGGCCGGTGGGGATCGGTAACGACTATATGAAAATCAGAGGCGAAAAATGGTAGATCGTTGTTACCTCCATCCCAAACGATGATGTTAGCTTCCTCCTCAACCTTTTTAAGAATTTCACCATAATCAACACCAGCATAAATCACTGCTCCCATGTCGATATACGGTTCATACTCTTCCCGTTCCTCGATGGTACAGTTTTGTCTTTCTAAGTCGTCATATGATGCAAATCTCTGAACTGCCTGGTCGGCAATATTGCCATAGGGCATAGGATGGCGTACAGTCACTACTTTCTCATAACCCTTGGACTTTAAAATGCTCACTACACGACGTGATGTTTGGCTTTTTCCGGATCCAGTTCGCACAGCACAGATAGAAACAACTGGTTTTTGAGTTCTGAGCATAGTCCGATTAGGACCAAGCATTTTAAAGTCTGCGCCAGCGGCGAGCACGCGTGAGGCCAAGTGCATGACGTATTCATGGGAAACGTCCGAATACGAAAATACAACCTGGTTCACGGCCAGTTTTTTTATGAGCTCAGTAAGCTCAACTTCAGGGTAAATGGGTATGCCACCTGGGTATAACCTCCCGGCTAATTCTGGGGGATATAGCCGACCCTCGATGTTGGGGATTTGGGTTGCAGTAAATGCAAGCACCTTAAATCGTTTATTTGTCCTGAAGAAAGTGTTGAAATCATGGAAATCACGCCCGGCCGCGCCAGCGATGATCACCCGCTCTACTGAACTCATTTTTCCTCCACGATGATAATTAAATAGGTTGACAGGTTACTCTACGACAGTCTAATCATACCAAAAGGCAACCAGCAATCCAGATTGATACCGCTTGCTATAGTAATCAATCGAATGAATTTTTTCTGAAATAGTTGCTGGGTTTAAAAACCGATAAACTACGAATTCACGCAAAGTTTATCTCATGTTTATGTCTAGATGCTTCAATATTATGAAAAGTTTGTTATAATGCCCGTGCAGTAATCTAACATAATATGAGATTTCTTTCGTGCCCCAATATTACTATACGCAAACTGCTTGCTTTTGATGCCATAGTACCTAGGAGTTGCAGGTGATGGAAGATCAACTGCTGGCCTTTCTCAATTTCCTTTCAAACGAGCGGAATTATTCAGATAATACGATTGCCGCTTACAGAAACGATCTTAGTCAGTTTTTGGATTGGCTCAATGTTCAATATCCAGAGGTCCTGTACTGGGCAGATGTTTCCTACCTGATGGTATCTGAATATTCCGATATTTTAAAGCGGAAATCCTACACCGCTTCCTCGGTCGCTCGGAAAGTGGCTGCCATAAAATCCTTTTTCCACTTTTTGCTTGCCAGGGGGTACATAACCTCCGACCCGACAGCAAATCTGGATTCGCCCAGAGTGAAGAAGAGGCTGCCACAAACCCTATCCTCGGATGATGTCGAACGCTTATTGGAAGCACCGACTGAGAAAGATTCACCAAAAAATCTACGAGATTCGGCACTGCTACATGTACTATACGCAACTGGTATGCGAGTTACAGAGGCTGTGTCATTGCGAACAGACGATGTTAACCTGCCCGCCATGGTTATCACATTTCCAGGAAAAGATAACAGGCTACGCGAGTTGCCAATTGACGAAGAGACGCGTGATATTTTGGTTGATTATTTAGAAAATGGACGGCCACACCTCGTGAAGGATAAGTCTGAAAGCGCCTTATTCTTAAATCACAGGGGAAAACAATTAACTCGCCAGGGGCTGTGGTTAATCATAAAGGCCTATGCTGAGCAAGCACAACTCGGAGACAAAGTGACCCCTCATACACTCAGGCACAGTTTTGCAGCACATCGGCTCAGTAGCGGAACAGAATTGCGAGAGGTTCAACAATTATTAGGACATGCCAATATATCGACAACTCAGATATACTCGCAATTATATAATGAACAGGAAAAGGCTGACGATTAATCAATCGTTGTATCTAGCTGTGTTTTCGAGCAGTGGATTGTGATGGTGGTGGCGCACTTTATTTCAAAACTTTTAGGTTTAGTGATAAGCCAATTGCTAGTGCAATAGCATTTGTCACAAGAGCCAATCCCAAAATCACATTTTTATAATGATCGAACCAGTTTTCCTGGCATAAGCCCATGGAAAAGATATACGTTTTCCTAATCAGGAACGATGTTTGGATATACATACTAAGCGGACTCGGCCTGATATGGTACTTAAGTGAATTATGGCGTTCGCGTCGCATGTTGCGGGGTGCAATGTTCGGTCTTGAGAAAGAGAGAGGACAGCGCCTCCAACGGCGCTCCCTTTTCTTTATTTTCGTTTTTACAGCCGTTATTGCCTTAGTTTTTTATGTAAATAATAGCGTTGCGCCGACACTTCCAGCTGACATTCTGAAACCACCTACCCCAACCCCAAACATATTTGCAACTCCCCTTTCTTCGCCGACACCAATTGGCGGCGCTTCCCAAAGGACGCCCACAATCGTTATTGCTCCAACAGTGACCCTCCCTTCCTCCCTTGGACCTGGTCTCGAATCTACTGGCCCGGGAAGTGAAACTCAAGATACGGTCGAGACAATTGAGATCACACCCACTGTTGTTATCGCTGGTTGCTCGGCTCCTTTGAACATCACCTCACCGGCTAGTGGGGTTCCAGTTTCAGGTGAAGTAACATTCTTTGGTTCGGTAGAAATGGAAGATTTTGGCTCCTACGAGCTAGAAGCCAATGGACCACAAACAGGGGGAGCATGGTTATCCATTCAAGGGCCAATCAGTGTAGATCCGATATCAGATGGGGT
>DOXE01000515.1 GCA_003519205.1 Chloroflexota bacterium | reverse complement strand
ATCTTGCCCTCACCGCTCACGGTTATCAAATCCCCGATTTCAGCCGGCCGATCTACTGGTTCCAAAATCTCGTGTTGACTTCGGACACGTTCTAATGCTTCTTCCAAGGCTTCGTCTGTTACTTCGACCGGTTGGATTTCACGTCGTATGGCGCGGTAGTCTCCCAGTTTCACGATTGGTTCCAGGGGAATGGTGATCTTTAAAACCAAAGGTTTCATTTCGATATCGTCTATTGACGGCTGACGGTAAGGGCTCTCTTCGATCTCCTCAAGTGCTTCTACAAAGACGGATTCGAGCATTTCCTCGACCGCGTCCGCCCGTAGCGCTTCCTCGCCAACCCGCTGCACCAAAATATTATAGGGAACTTTTCCCTTGCGAAAGCCGGGAATGTTTACTTGCCGGGCTAAATCACGCGCAGTGCGCCTCATTTGAGCTTGCACTTGATTCTCGGGAACTTCAACCGTTACTTTCAATTGGCGTTCTGAATCTTCCTCAGTATGTATCGTTAGCGTCACAGCATATCCTCGTTAAAATAAATTGTTACTTTTTGGGGTGTTCTAAGCAACGAAAAAGCGTTGCCTGAGCAACGCCCGTCCTATGGGGAAGGCGGGACTTGAACCCGCACGCCTTGCGGCACATGATCCTAAGTCATGCTCGTCTGCCAATTCCGACACTTCCCCGCCCGGCGGATTATACCACTGGAGACGGCTTTGCCAAGCGGCGATCGCCAAAAAGATTTTTGTTTTTGGGATTTTGCTTTACTATTGTTGGAGCGGGTTGCCGGTTACTTATTGAATCTTAAGAAAAAGCAAAAAAGAAGGTTGTGATAGAAATGGCTACTTTGCTTATTAAAAATGCGACTGTTGTGGCGACAATGGATGATGAACGGCGCGAAATAGCTGGCGGAGGTCTATTTATCAGGGATAACGTGATCGAACAAGTGGGGCATACGGCCGCGCTGCCGTCTGAAGCCGACCGGACCCTTGACCTAAGCGATCACGTGATCTTGCCCGGTTTGGTAAATACCCACCATCACCTCTGTCAAAGCTTGACCAGGGTTTTGGCTCAAGATGCAGACCTCTTCACCTGGCTGAAAACCCTCTATCCGATTTGGGCCAATCTGACAGACGAAGCCGTTTACATTAGCACCCTCACAGGGTTGGCCGAATTAGCCCTATCGGGCTGTACGACCAGCAGCGATCATCTGTATGTATTCCCCAACGATTGTACTCTAGACAGCCAGATCCGGGCCGCTGGGGATATTGGCGTGCGGTTCCATGCTGCCCGCGGTTCGATGTCCTTGGGAGAGAGCCAGGGTGGTTTGCCACCAGATCGAGTCACCGAAGATGAGGCTTATATTCTGGAAGATAGCCGAAGGCTGATCGAAAATTTTCACGATCCTGAACGATACGCCATGTTGCGCATCGTCCTGGCCCCATGTTCTCCCTTTTCTGTCACGCCTGACTTAATGCGTGAATCGGCAAAGATGGCACGTGCTTATGGGGTTCGTTTGCACACTCACCTGGCTGAAACCATTGAAGAAGAGGAATTTTGCCTGGAGACTTTCGGTCACCGACCTGTGGCCTACGTCGAATCTTTGGGTTGGACAGGAGACGACGTCTGGCACGCCCATTGCGTTCATATGAGCCAGCCTGAGATAAGTCTTTTTGGCCGGACAGGCACCGGTGTCGCTCATTGTCCGAGCAGCAATATGCGTCTTGCCAGTGGCATCGCGCCTGTTGTCGCCTGGCGGAATCACGGGGTGCGGGTCGGGTTGGGTGTCGACGGCTCCGCTTCCAACGATGGAGGTCATCTTTTAGGTGAGGCGCGCCAATCCATGTTGCTACAGAGGGTTGCCCCTGACCGGTACTTAAGCGAGGAACCCGGTGGTCGCGGTGGATTTGCCGGCGATGCTTCGACGATGTCGGCTCGGCAAGCCCTGGAACTGGGAACCCGTGGAGGGGCGGCCGTTCTTGGACGGGATGACATCGGCCATCTCGCCCCAGGTATGAGCGCAGATTTCATCGCATATGATCTTAATCAAATCGCCTATACTGGGGCTTTGCACGATCCAGTTGCTGCTNNTGGAACCACTCATTCGTCGCCACAATGAGATCGCAATAGCGATGGTGCAGGGCGAATAAGTTTTAAGCCGGTAAACGAGAGGATGATCATATGTTCACCGGCTCGAACTTTCGAATGGGGAATTGACGACAATCGTGAGATTAGTCGAATTCTACTCTCAAAAGACAAAAATCCAGAGGATAACCAGGATGCCCAAAGCCACCAGCGCTGTCATCACGCAGCCAATCACTGTTCCGGCGAGCTTTAACACGAACCTGGCGATTATAAACACGACGATTAGAAGGATGACGAGCCCGGCGATTGACAGAAATAGTTCCATTGCAAACCCTCCTTTATGGTCAAACGTAATTGTAGAGCGAACGGCAATCAGGTGCCAGTATAGGCAATAGCCCGTAAAGCGAATTGGGTAAGGTCATTTACAGCTGCGGCCGACTGGTTCTTGGCATCAGGTTGTTCTAACAAATTCAGGATCACCTCGTCGATGGCGCCGG
>DOXE01000462.1 GCA_003519205.1 Chloroflexota bacterium | reverse complement strand
ATGCCTCGCGCCGATGCGCGATTCGCCAGATTGTGATGACTTCCTGTTCTGTATCTACTTCATAAAGTACACGACAGTCACCCACTCTAATCCGCCAGTCGTTCCTGCTACCGGCAATTTTCCTTGCCCCTCACGGCCATGGCGTTTCCCTCAGGCTCATCAGCGTGTCATCAACGCGACGTCGGCTTTTAGCTTCCAGACGTCTGCGCTCTTTAGTAGCTGTAGACGTGACTATTATGCGATAGGTCATTCCCCATTCTTATTGTCTTTTAGAATTGTATCTAAGTCGAGTGCTTCCGCCCTTTCGCTTCGAACTTCATCAATGAGTATGCGGTCGATCGCATCTTGTAGATGTTCTGGCAATATTTCCCAGTCTGCTTCGGACGCCAAGGAACGGAGATAGGCAAGGAAATCTTCTGCGTCCAGAATGACCTCAATGAGCTGGCCATTCTCATCATGAACGAACTTAGGTGGATGTTGAAAGATAACCATGCTGTTAATCCTTGAAACCGGTCTGGGGATAAGTTCAATCTATCCCGATCTCAGTATAATTGTTGCCCTATTTAACGTCAAAAATTAATTCTAACCAGATGACGAATCCAGCAGCCGGGGATCGGGGAATATGACAGTATTTTTGATCACTTTGGTTTCTGAATTGGATCCCCCTCCGGTGGATGCCGATTGACTAATGTGTCAGCAGCCCGAAGCAGTATAACACGGTCTCGATTAAGATCTAGGCACGCTATAGTTGCACGGCCGGTAGGTGTTAATCCAACGATCTGGAGACCATTTGATGACCAGATAAAATGTTCTGACCAAGGTTGCAGGCGAGGATTAAAAAGTGGAACAGTCTCGTTGGTTTGTGGATCGTTAGCCGTTAGTTGGTTGCTTTTCCGACGATTGCAGTGAAAGCATGCCAGGGCCAAATTTTCAGGATCGTCTGTTCCGCCATGTGAGATAGGAACTATGTGATCGATGGTAAAAAGAATATACTGCCATTGTTCGGTAGTATGGCAATATTCGCATAGTTCAGCAGCTCGTTGGCGAACCTGGTGCTGAATAGCATCAGGTAAATTGCGACGCGGAGCCATCGCTATGGAGGTTGCGAACCAAACGATTTAGATAACTGAGATAATCGTCGATAATCTCGTATTGGTCAAGCTCGTCCAATTCTGCATCTGTCAAACCAGATTCGAGCTGTTTTTCAAGTAGTAATTCTACGCGCGCCTGAACGGCCGTAGAAGCACGAAAAACAGGAACACCTTCCTCCAACTTAAAGCTAATAGCCCCGTCACGGGGCATAGAATCCGGCAACTTCTGTAAGTGGGGAAAGACGAACCCTTGGGCCATCGTCATAACATATCACCTCAATCATATTATACAAGATGAAGGGATGGTGACTAGCTCGCCAAAGATGAGTCCACTGGGAGCGCTCGGACAAAATTTACTCGAGCTAGATGACGAAACCAGCGGCCGGCGGCCGTGGGCTGTCGCCCACTGGGAGCCTTCGGATTAAATGTGCTCTAGCTGGATGACGAATCCAGCGATCGACGATCGGGGACTATCGTCCCCTGGGAGCAAATGGGAGGAAGCGTTTATAGGATAGCGAATTTGCGATCCTGAAGCAGGTTCTAGAAGGCGATTTAGGACGCTGACCATATCCTTATCTTATGGTATTTGCTATCTGTTATAATTTCTCTTACTTGGCAGTAAGGAGGGATTATGGGTAACNNGAAGACGTTCGGGGGCTATTAGACTACCTGCAAGTGGACGAAGCGTACCTGCTTGGACTCTCATTTGGTGGTCTGGTCGCCCTTGATTTCACCATAACCTATCCTGAATATGTGAAGGCTCTCATATTGGGAGCTCCTAGCGTTAGTGGGGATGAACCTTCTGAGAGAATCAAACAATTTTGGGATGATGAAGAAATGGCGCTGGAGAATGATGATTTAGAAGCTGCCACTGAATTGAATTTGCAAATGTGGGTTGATGGACCACGCCGCCAGCCGGAGCAAGTAAGTACACTGGTCAGAGAACGTGTCCGGGAGATGCAACTTCATGTTTTTGAAATTCCTGTACCGGACGACGTGGAAGAAATACCCATAACACCACCGGCTGTAGAACGCCTGGGTGAAGTGAAGGTTCCTACGCTCGTTATCGTTGGCGACTTCGATCTTGAAGAGAAGATCGTTCTGGCAGACAGGTTGGTGGCCGAGATGACGTATGCTCAAAAAGGGACGGTGCCCAACGCCGCCCACATGGTGAACATGGANNACGAACTCCTCGACGGGTAGATGGTTTTGTTGGGAGCCATCCCGTTTGCGCAGCGAAACCGTGCCGGCCTCCACCTCCTTGTCGCCGACGATGAGCATGTAGGGGATCTTCTGCTCCTGGGCTTTACGGATCTTATTGCCCATGCGATCGCCGGAATCGTCCACCTCGACGCGCAACCCAGCCATCTTTAACCTGGCAGCAACCTCGTCAGCATAGTCGATGTGCCGGTCGGCGATAGGGATCAGCGCCGCCTGCACCGGCGCCAGCCAGACCGGGAA
>DOXE01000342.1 GCA_003519205.1 Chloroflexota bacterium | reverse complement strand
TGATCAGTGAAATCCTGGGGGTGAGTGTGGTCCCGCTGCTGATTGCGTTGGCCTTGCTATCTGACACAGGAGGCGCAGGCACATTGATTGGCGATCCACCGAATGTGCTGATAGGATCGGCCGCCGGTTTATCGTTCAACGATTTCCTGGCCAATGCGCTGCCAATAGTGATTGTAACCTGGCTGGTGGTGCTGGGACTGCTGCTCTACCTGTTCCGGAAGGACCTGCGCGAAAATGTGATCGACGCCGAGGCTGTGGATAAGCTCGACCCGTCCCTCGCCTTTGATGATCCCGTCACGGCAAGGAAAGTGCTCATCGTCCTAGGCGTGACCATCCTGCTTTTTTTCCTCCAGGATCGACTTGGTCTTAGCTCATCTTTCATCGCTCTCGCCGCGGCGGCCGTCGCCCTCATGTGGGTGCGACCTGACATGCACAAACTCTTCGAGCGCATTGAGTGGAGTGTAATCATCTTCTTCATGGCACTGTTCGTGGCAGTTGGTGGCCTGGAGGCTGCCGGGGTACTGGACGCCATTGCCAATGCCATTGCTGGCGCGGCCGATCTGCATCCGATCTTGTTGGGCGTCATCATGATCTGGGTGGTAGCAATCCTGTCGGCCATTGTGGACAACATTCCCATCACCATAGCCCTGATTCCCGTAATCCTGAGCCTGGGCTCGTCGGGAGTCAATACGACGCCATTGTGGTGGGCGATCGTATTTGGCGCCGGTTTTGGCGGCAATGGAACCATCATCGGATCCACCGCCAATGTGGTTGTCGCATCACTCTCCGAGAGAACGCGCAATCCGATAACGGCCGCTACCTGGAGCCGGCGCGGCCTGCCTGTCATGGTCACCGCCTGCGCCGTAGCCAGCGTCCTGTTCGTCTTGATGTACCCACTCCTCAGCAGCTGAGATGGCGGTGAAATCCTCTCATCGGGTCCGGCTTACCGCGACTTGTTTTCTTCCTTTCAGCAGTCTAACTACAAATTTAGGGCTCTTTAGGAAGCTAACAGAAGTTTGAGGATGGTGATGGATCAGTCAACGGACCGGCAGCGTACCTTAACCTGGAGTGACGCGATGATGGTAGCACAGAAGTCCCTTCAGTTGTCTTGACTCGATTTTGTGCAAGGGAGTGTCTCAGGCCAGATTCCTCCGGCGCCAGTCAGTGCACTGGTCAATATGAGACTGCATGAAATGGAAGAAGGCGTACCGGTTTTTCTGCTAGAGCTTGGCGATTCGCTTTACCATACAATTGGCTAGATTCATGGGGATTTGCAGCCGTCGCCTGTGATTCAGTGGCTAGCTGCGCTGGTTGGTAAGGGCCAGGCCAATACCACAGTGGAGATGAAAATCAACTATGTCCGTTGTACTACTACCAAGATGGACCCTGATCGCTCCATTGGCAATAGGATACATGGCGGCCGCAGTATAGGCGCCGCTGAGCCGCGGTTGGAGGACAAGGCCGGTAAGCTATCTGCCTATGCGATGGAGACTAGCCCGATCCTTCAGAATGATGGAGACAACCAGGAGATTGGAGTGGGGCCTGGATGAGGCAACCTACCGGGAGTTATCGTTCATGGATGGAATCGAGCGTTGGAGTTGGGTGAACCCCTTGGATTACGGCCTACCGGACGATCTTGAAGCCACCTCAGCTTCCTTGACCTAGGATCGCCGACACATCATATTTCGAAGCATGGTAGATCGTGGGAAGATAATTCACGAGTGACTATGTTTTGAGGGCGAAGGTGGGGCAGTGTTAAGGCGCCTGTACGTAACAGCCTCTCTATAAAATCGCAGCTTATTATGCAAAAGTAAACTTAACAGCATCAAAGCTACTACACCGATGGTTTGCATGACTTTCTTTGTGAAATCCTCAATAGCTGCTTCTTACCGCCTGATCGTTATTCGTTTCGCACAATCAGAGTAGCGCACGAAGCCTTTCGCAACACTTTTTCTGAGACACTGCCCATCAACCAGAGTCCCACCCCACTTCGGCCGTGGCTCGACATGACAATTAGATCAACCTCATTCTTATTGGCCATATCGACAAGCGTGGCAGCTTCGGGACCAGAAGCTGTTTCAACACTTATTGATAGAGAATCCCTTGCTTGGACTGCCTGAATATCTAGCAAATAAGCCATCGCTTCTTCATTGAGCTTTTCTTCAATCTCGTCAAAGAAGTCATGGCTGCTAATGGGATCTTGGTCAGAGAATAGGGGCGGCGACACCCGTAACAGCATGATATCCAACTCCCAAACGGATGCCAGGGCCACGGCAGGTTTTAGAGCGAGTTCCGCTAGAGGCGATCCATCCAGGGGAACCATGACTCTTTTTTTGGGTAGCGACTCAGTGGTTCCAAGAGGCCGAATCATCAATGTATCGCAGGGAGCTCGGCGCAGGATTTTAATGGCCACATTTCCGTAAACCCAACGGCTAAGAGCGCTTTGTCCATGACTCGACATAACGATCAAGTTAATATCTTCCTTTTTTGCGTAATCGATAATCGATATTGCTGCCGACCCACTAGTTGTTGAAGTTATGATGTCAATTTTGGATTTAGTAAAGCGTCTTCGTAATGACCGCAAATACAAATTGGCCATTTGTTCACGCGCATTAATAATTCTTTGGTTCAAATACGGATCGAGGTTTAACGTCAGACCAGTTACAACCTGTAGACAGTGGACTTCAGCCTCCATAAAACTAGCAATTTCCACTGCGGGTGTCATTGCCATCTCGGCTAGTTCGGAACCATCGAGAGGGACAAGAATGCGATGATATTTGAACGAAGGTTCTGTTATCTCTTCCATAACACCTCCACAAATTTCGATTCCTCAACCCTCCATATGAAGCTGCTCCTTTGCTCTTCCCCTTTTTGCTAGATCTACAGCTTTTGAGGTATGGTCTTTACCGACATCAATTATAGCATAACACAAAACCAGTCGGGTTAAGCTACAGGACAATCTATTTGCAGCTTGGGCAAGTCGAAAACTATTGATGCGCTAGAAGATCCAAGGAATAAATCGCCAGATGTGCCGACCATCATTTCTCGATTGATCTTGGTGGCGCAATCAATCGATCGTTCGCTGCCGGCAAGCCATTCGCTGAACAGTGTCGATTTGCCGAAGCCGGCCGGGGCAGAGACGAGGGTGAGATTGTGGCCTTGTTGTAAACCCTGGTGTTGAGCAAGTGTCTTGAAATAGAGTTGGCGAACGGACTCGAACCACAAAGCCCAATCTCATTGGGCTACTCACTGGATGTGAAACTCTTATTTACACAAGGGGGAACGGAGATGGTCTTGAAGTCAAGACAGTAGCCAAGTGCGTTAGCAAACTGATCCACAGGATCATGTGCTAATAGAATGTTCTCAATGGACACAATGGACAGATCTTTGTGTCGTTCGTACCGTCAGATACTTCAACTACGCCTTCAAAGGACATTTAAAGCCCCATATAAGGGGGATAACTGAACTCAAGGCCTACAAAGGTAGCTTACTTTTAATCACATAGTCGCAGGTTCGAATCCTGCACGACCCATCTCGTTCTTGGGACAAGGGGCACCGCCAACAGCAGTCAGGGCGGTGTCTTCTTTGTTATCTGGCCCAAGTGCGGCAGTTTCTTCCCGGGCATTCCGCTGGCGAAAAGGTGTAGCCGGGCTGAAGATAGGGTGCCTGTGAAATGTCTCTTATTTCGAACTAACGAGCTGTCCCGCAGTTTCGGAAACAGAACACACAATAGAACCCTTCCAAAGAATTCAACCATCGCGACTGAGGATCAGGGTCAAGCTCGATTCCGTCTTGGCTGGATGTTAGAATTAAGAAGATGAACGATCACGATGT
>DOXE01000219.1 GCA_003519205.1 Chloroflexota bacterium | reverse complement strand
GGCTATCAGCCGGAAGTGGCCTATTTCGAATGCATGCATGAGTTAAAGCTTATCGTCGACCTCTTCTACCAGGGGGGTCTCAATTATATGCGTTATTCGGTATCAGATACGGCCGAGCATGGGGATTACGTCTCCGGTCAGCGGATCATCACTGAAGAGACAAAATATGAAATGAGCCAGATCTTGAAGGAGATTCAGGATGGCACATACGCCGGGAAGTGGATTGAAGAAAACAAGGCCGGCCGGCCATGGTTTAACGAACAACGACGCCGGCAACAAGATCANNCCGGTCACCGTCAAGCCCGGCGAGTAAAGTTTGAAATGGAAATATACGATGGAGAAATCAAATTACGTACACATTTTTGATACGACGCTTCGTGATGGCGAGCAATCGCCCGGGGCAACATTAACCTCGGCCGAAAAGCTGGAAATTGCCCGTACCCTAGCCCGTCTTGGGGTTGATGTCATGGAAGCAGGGTTCCCGGCCGCCTCGCCAGATGACCTGGAAGGGGTCAGACGAATCGCAGTAGAAGTGGGCAATATGGCCGGACCTTCCGGCAAGCCGCCGATCATCTGTGGGTTAGCCCGGGCCGCTAGTAGTGATATCGACAAGGCCTGGCAAGCCGTGCAGTTTGCGGCTCGTCCACGGATCCACACCTTTCTGGCTACTTCGGCCATCCATATGAAGCATAAGCTTCGGATGGATCCCGAAGAGGTCGTCGATCGGGTGCGGGAAATGGTCAGTTATGCCAAAGGTTATTGTGATGATGTCGAATTTTCCCCCGAAGATGCCGGCCGCAGCGATCCCGAATTTCTCTACCTGGTTCTTGGCGAAGCGATTAAGGCTGGGGCGACGACACTTAATATCCCTGACACCGTAGGTTACACCACGCCGGATGAATTTGGCTCGCTAATTGCCGGCATCATGGCTAACACGCCGGGTGTTGAAGATGTCATCGTGTCTGTCCACTGTCACGACGATCTAGGACTGGCTACGGCAAACACCCTTGCAGGATTAGCGGCCGGAGCCCGTCAGGCTGAGGTGACCATTAACGGCATCGGCGAACGAGCTGGAAACACCTCCTTAGAGGAGGTCGTGATGGCTCTCCAAACTCGCCGGCCGGCCTATAACCTGGAAACAGGCATTGATAGCACCCAAATCACCCGCGTTAGCCGCATGGTTTCCAACTATACCGGCATTCCGGTGCAACCCAACAAAGCCATCGTCGGGGCTAATGCTTTCGCCCATGAAGCAGGCATTCACCAGGATGGTATGCTCAAACACCATGAAACATACGAGATCATGCGCCCGGAGATGGTTGGTTTGCAGCGCTCATCTTTAGTTCTCGGAAAACACTCAGGTCGGCACGCGTTGAAAGTACGCCTGTCTGATATGGGTTACGAGTTAACGGGTGAAGAGCTTCAGGAAGCGTTTGAACGCTTCAAGGACCTGGCTGACAAGAAAAAAACCATCACCGACGCTGATCTGGCTGCCTTGATAACGGACCAGTTATACCAGCCGCGAGAGGTTTTCGCCCTCGAAGGACTCCAGGTTGCCTGCGGCACGATGGGCATGCCTACTGCCACGGTTCGCCTGACTGGCCCCGACGGTAGTGAGTATATAGAAGCGGCAATTGGCACCGGTCCGGTGGATGCCACGTACAAAGCCATCGACAATATCGTCCAGATGCCTAATTGCTTGTTGGAATTCACCGTCCGAGCTGTAACTGAGGGAATAGATGCCATTGGAGAAGTGACGGTTCGCTTGGAGGCTGAAAATGGAGATGTACACCTTCGAACATCTCCCCAGAGTGGCTTAATTCAACCCCGGACATTCGGTGGGCATGGTGCTGATACTGACATTATCGTGGCCAGTGCCAAAGCCTATTTGTCGGCTATCAATAAGTTATTGGTTGCCAGTGGCCTTTATGGCGAGCCAGAACCGATGGCAGAAATAGCGCTAAACGGCGAATAATGGGATCAAAAAACTGCATAATCTAAAATCGTAAATGGCTCTGGCTGGAGGATAGTCCGGCGATCGCCTAGTTGCTGCTTCATCCGCCTAGGGCTTTTAATTCGGAAATGAACCACCTAATGACCAATAAAAAAACACTGTTTGATAAGCTATGGGACGGCCATTTGGTTTTCAATGAGCCAGGTTCGCCATCAGTGCTCTACGTAGACCTGCATCTCGTTCACGAAGTCACATCACCTCAGGCGTTCGACGGGCTGCGTAGGAAAAGGCTCAAAGTCCGCCGTCCTGACCGGACCGTAGCCACGATGGACCATTCGACGCCAACCGTTTCGCTTTCACTGCCGATGGCTGATGATATGGGCAGGCGCCAGTTGGAACAGTTGCAGGCCAACTGCCATGAATTCGGTATTAAGTTATTCGATATGGAAAGTCCAGAGAGAGGCATCGTTCATATCATTGGCCTGGAGCTTGGATACACCCAGCCGGGAATGACCATTGTCTGTGGTGATAGCCATACGTCTACGCATGGCGCCTTTGGCTCCCTGGCATTCGGCATCGGCACTAGTGAAGTTGAACATGTTTTAGCTACCCAATGTTTGCTTCAATACCGACCGAAAACGTTTCTCGTTAATTTCGACGGGCGAGCCGGGCCGGCCGTCACCGCAAAAGATTTGATCTTGGCCCTCATCGCCAAGATCGGCGTTGCCGGTGGCACTGGGCATGTCTTCGAGTACGCTGGCTCGGCGGTTAGGTCGCTCAACATGGAAGCCCGAATGACGTTATGCAACATGTCCATCGAAGGTGGC
>DOXE01000435.1 GCA_003519205.1 Chloroflexota bacterium | reverse complement strand
CTGGCTGAACGGCCGGTGTGGCTGTTTTCGAGCGGGCCTGCGGGCGAGGGAGATCCGGTGGAATTGTTGGATGGCTGGCGCTTCCCCGAGGCGCAGCAGGACATCGCCGACCGCATCCAGCCCCGCGACATCGCCGTCTTTCATGGTGCGCTGGATCCGGAGGAGCTGAACTTCATCGAAAGATCGATGATCAAAAACGTCAAAGCGCCAGTCGGCGATTTCCGTGATTGGGAGGTCATCGAAGCCTGGGCCGCGGCCGTGGCCAGCGAGTTAAAGCAGCCCGTAGCCTGACCATTCATTCGTTGGTGAAGGTGACCGGTTGGATAGTGTCCGACTCAAATGAATGGGTCCCAGCAACTTTCAGACGCTCGAGCACCTGATTACGCCTGGAAAGGCCTCTATTATGCTGGTGGGACGGCGGCCTTGATCGCTGTCTTGATTTTCAGAAGAAATATCGGCGCGGAGCTCACCCAATTCAATGGATTTGGCCTTTTCGAGGTGCCTGAAATGCCGCCTGCCACGGCCGCCGAATGGTTCATGCTGCTCCAGAAGGACAGGTTCGTTGGGCTCGCCCTGCTCGGCCTCTTTGACCTGGTCAACTACGCCCTTGTGGGCCTGATCTTCCTGGCCCTCTACTGCGCTCTCCGGCAAGTCCATAAAAGTGCAATGGTGATAGCGACGACCTTTGGTTTTGTCGGGATAGCGGTCTTTGCTCCCTTTCGTTTGATTTGGTACATCTTGATCGCCTGGCGACTCTTCCGTCTTGGGACCGGCGTCACAAGGGAGTCAACATGATTTACAAGGGCAATGAATTGTTGGAAAGCGGCCGGGTCATTGGCAATGCCGTTTTGGTCACGCCGGAATTGCTTTCAAGGACCAACGACATTCAGGAAGAGAACGAATGAATACTTTCCTTGAGATGCTACAAGAGGGTGACTTGCGCTCTGATGGGCAGGCTGATGAAGTGGCCGAAATTGTTCTGGAGCATCCGGACCTCTTTGGCGACCTGTTTGCCGGGTTATGGGAGCCAGACGCGGTGATCCGGGCTCATACGGCGCACGCCCTGGAAAAAGTATCCAGACATCAACCCCAATTGATGGCCGGGCGCTTGCCCCAACTCGTAACCGTCGCCAGGGGTGACGAGGTGCCGATGGTGCGCTGGCACCTGGCCATGATCCTGGCCAACCTGGTGGTTCTCCGTGAGCAAACTGAATTGATCTGGATTTCGCTGCTGGAGCTACTGGCAGACCAAAGCGTATATGTACGCTGTTGGTCAATCACTGGCCTGACCGTCATTGGCAAAGCCTATCTGGACCAGCGTGAGGAAATTATCAGGCGTCTGGAACCGCTATGTGAAGATCCGAGCAAGGCGGTAAACAACCGGGCATCGAAAGCAGTCGAAACCCTCAGGAATGATAGTGCACTGATCCCAAAGGGTTGGTTGAAAGGCCAGAGTCCTTGATGCTGCCGATTGTCTCTTACATCGCTGTCTTTATCGTTTCCATGCACGGCTCAGTCCATCTACTATATTTCGCGAGCTACTGGCCGATCGCCAAAATTGAGGAGGTGCCCTATAAAACTGTGTTGCTTAACGGCCGCTGGGACGTGGGCTCGGCCATCTGGCTATCAGCCGCAAAAGGATTTGTTGATGGGTTGAGTATCCCTTTGCTGGGCGGTGAATTCGTGACAAAATATTGCAACGTAAGGCACGAGTGGGGAGGGTACGATGCAAAAAAATTATATAGATCAAAAGGTACTCGTTCAGTGGCTCATAGATTCAGATGAGCCATGGACACGGTACCGGACATATGTAGATTTACTGCAATTGCCGGTAGACGATCCGGATGTGGTCCGGGCGCGGGAGGAAATGCTGGCTCATCCCCAGGTGCAAGAATTGTTGGCCACGGCCGGATCCTGGCCTGGTTATGCGCTCAAGCGACACAATGACGCCCGGCATCCCCTCTATGCTTTCAGCACGTTGGCTGATTTCGGCATCCGCTATGATGATCCTGGCCTGCGCCCGGCGGTAAAGAAGGTGCTGGCCCACCAATCAACAGAAGGAGCGTTTCAAACGCAGGTGCGTTTGTACAAACAGTTTGGCGGTCTAGATGGGGAGTATTGGACCTGGATGGCTTGTGATGCCCCTACGTTGACCTACGCCTTATTAGCCATGGGCATGGAGGGAGATTCACGGGTGCAGCAGGCGGCCGACCATTTGTTAAGCCAGGTGCAAGAAAACGGCTGGCGCTGCACATCCGCGCCGGAATTGGGCACTTTTCATGGGCCCGGCCGCCGCGAAGACCCCTGCCCCATTGCCAATGTATACGCCCTGAAAGCCCTTTCTATAAAAACAGAATGGATCAGCAGCCAGGCGNNTTTTCGGTATCGGCACTGATTTCCGCAAATTGAAATACCCTTTCGTCTGGTATGACATTTTGCACGTCGCCGACGTTCTCAGCCGCTTCCCCTTCGTGCATGATGACCCTCGCTTCCAAGAAATGATAGAAACCATAACCGGACAGGCTGACGAAGACGGCCGGTATACAGCCACTTCAATGTACCGCGCCTGGAAAGGTTGGTCATTTGCCGATAAGAAACGACCGTCGCCATGGCTCACCTTCCTGGTTCTGCGCATTCAAAAACGCATTTCAACAAATTAACAGGCAACCAAGCACAAGCTTGGCCAGACATGAACAAAGGAAAAAGAAAATGAAAAAGGACTTTAAGACGGCCGGCCCAAACAAATTGGAAAACAGTGAAAATCAAGAAGGAAAAGTGGCCGGTTTTTGGTTAGGTTTGTGGCATGGGCTCATTGCGCCTATTACTTTTGTGCTCTCTTTGTTCAAGGATGACATCGGCGTATACGAAGTACATAACAACGGCCGGTGGTACAACTTCGGTTTCATATTCGGCTTGATGATCATCTTTGGCGGTAATAAAGGGGCAAGTATGAAAACCCACATTCAAAGAAACGATTGAGGTAGCTTCCTGGTATATCAGGAACCAAGATGAATTGGGCGACGAGGGTTACTGCCTCATTAACCGGCGTTTATGTTGGCTTGCTGGGTATGGTCCACGGGTACATATCGAAGAGGATTGATCGTATCTACCAAGTCGATTTCATCTGATTTTTCGAAGAATATGGAGGGCAATGACTCTCTTTCTGCTAAATTGCCGGTGACCCATAATTTGAAGCTGGGATATCTGTTTTCGCTATTGATTGCGGTAATGACGGCCGTCGCTTCCATCGCCGGTCTTCTGTTCCCAAACGATATCTATCCCTTGGATGAGTTGCGGCAATCATTCCTTGCCAACGACGTCGTCAATCTTTTCATCGGCTTGCCCATTTTGCTTTTCTCCATGTGGCTGGCCTGGCGAGGCCGACTCATCGGCCTGCTTTTTTGGCCGGGTCCGCTCCTTTACACGGTTTACAATTACCTCGTATACCTATTTGGGATGCCCTTTAATGTGATGTATCCTCTCTATTTGGCGATTGTCACATTGAGCATCTACACGACAATTGGCCTCGTGGCCACTATTGATGGGGATGCTGTGAAGCAGCGGTTAAACGGCCGTGTGCCTGAAAGAGTCGCCGGGGGTATCCTGGCCGGCCTCGGCGCCCTGTTCTTCTTGCGAGTCATCGGCGAAATTATCGGTGCCCTCATTGACCAGG
>DOXE01000027.1 GCA_003519205.1 Chloroflexota bacterium | reverse complement strand
CCAAATATCTTCCCATTTGTCGATTAAGATGTTTCCGGCCGATATGTAAAATGATTGGCAAGGAAGAACGTCTCCATTTGGCTCTATGCAGATCGAGTATTCTCCAGCGTTGCAGCGCTTGGCACCCAGTTCCAGTTCCACTGGCGACATACGGCAGTATTCAGTGGGGGTATACCAGAGAAATCGCATGTTTTTCTCTGATGCACGATCTCGAACACGAATCAATAGGGGAGGTAACTCGTCTTCCGGTATGGCATTGGGATCCTGGAAGCCACCTCCCGAATAGATCATGCCGTTCATTGCAAAGGTCCTGATGCCTAAATCGAATAGGTATTCAATGATCTCCTCGACATGATCCAGATTGACTCTCATCAGGGTTGTATTGGTAATGCAATGAAGGCCACTATCTAATGCATTGCGAATTCGTTTGATGGTTTGCGCATGTGATTCTGTACCCATCATGGCATCATGAATAGCGGGACGACAAGATCCTAAAGTCACCTGGACATGATTGAGACCAGATTTGGCCAGTAATCTGGCATAAGGTTGATAAGCAAATCGCCGGCCATTGGTGTTAAGACCGGTCACCATTCCTAAAGAATCGGCGTATTCGATTAATTGGGGCAAATCCGGATGGAGAGTCGCTTCACCGCCGGTAATAATGACATGGGGCACGCCAACATCAGCTAGCTTGTCCAGAACTTGAAGCCAGTTTTCCTTGGAAAGCGATGGCATGGCGAACCGGCCTGGTTCATTGTAACAATGGCCACATTGATNNCCGGGGCGATCGTTCTAAGGAGCTGACGGCACAGGTTGGGCAACCCGACCCTCGATCGCGAAAACGGCTGATCATTTCATAGATCTGATCCAACTCTTCATGAATGAGTGCTCTGTCAGAGCTGTAAGCTTGCCGTTGAAGCATTCTTCGCGATTGCTCGATTGGGATCTCATCTAAAGCCATCTTGGCCATGAGAGCGGCCGTTGGATTGAGATGGATGACATCTGTCACATCCACAAATAGCACGCCTTCGCCTTTCTGCTCAATCCGAAGATGTATCCGAATCTTGTCGCCCGAATTTTGGATACGATATGTGTATAGTCCCGGGCTGGGCATTTTCAGACTTGAGAAGTTCCCCAAGAAACCGCTAATGTCTTTTTTTATGCTGCCGGTCAAAAGGCCATGATACTTCCCAAGATCAATGCTTACCATTTAGGCTCTTCCTCAAATTGATAAGTTGCGCCACAATGACCGCATTGAACGAATATTGCCCCTGCTCTAACTTCTATCTCGTCTTTGCTAAGTGGGGCGTTGCAAGACCGGCAGCGAATCTCTTCTAAGTTCACATCGCCACTTAGATCTATTTTCTGGATGGTAGTTGTCTGGGTGGTTTTTGGCTGCAATCGAGCGAGATAGACAACGGCGCCAGCAGCAATCAGCAGTACAAGACCAATGATCAGTCTAAAAATCTGTCCTTGAAAGCCAATAAGGAAAATGAAACCAAGAATGCCGAGGAATGCGGCGATGAGATAGGCTATGATCTTCAATGTTGCCTCCCTTTTGACGTGCAGAAGAAGCAAACTCAATGCCCGATTTCTATCACGAACCGGATGAAATTGCGAGTTGTCAAATAGAGGATTTAGTACCAGCAGGTGGTTTTGTTGCCGAATTAACCTGTTATCGGTCCACTATTGTTCAAGAGAACTGCTTGTTAATCCTTGCGCGTCAAACGCATACTTTAGAATTCGGTTATTGCCGGCATCGGCGACGAAAATATCCCCGTTGCCGTCGGCCATGATCCCATTGGGTAAAGCAAATCCGTCGAAATCATTACTGAATTGACCAAAACGGCCGACATAATTCCCGTCCCCATCGAAGATAAGCACCCGGTAACCTTCAGGATCTGTTACATAAACATAGTCATCCGGGCTGATGGCCAGGTAAGGTTTGTTGTTGATGGATTCGCCATACCAGGCGTCAACCGTCCACTCGCTGGCCGGCATGTAATCTGGACCCAGTTTTTGGATGCGACCATTCCAAGTATCGACAACGTATATCGACCCATCTCGTCCTGCAGCTATTCCAACTGGTTCATAGTATTGACCTGGAAGAGTGCCTTGACTTCCAAGTGATTGTTTGAAGTTCCCCTCCGGATCAAATATTTGAAGACGATGGTTGCCGGTATCGGTGACTAACAAGTTGCCATCTGGAAGGATGAGCACATCCCGTGGACCAAAGAATAGACCTCCACCAAGTTGTCCATCAGCCGGCGACCCACTTTGTCCGATGACGCCCACCAAATCACCTTCATGGGTGAATTTCTGCACGCGATGGTTCCAGGTGTCAGCCACAAAAACCGTCTCGTCGTCAACGGCGATGCCCCAAGGCTCATTGAACTGGCCTGGACCACCGCCAAACTCTCCCCACTGACGTACGTAATTCCCGGCACTATCAAAAACCTGCACGCGATGATTGCCAGAATCCACCACATATAAGAATCCATCCGGTCCGATCGCTACATTTCGAGGTTGTAACAATTGACCATCACCCGATCCTGTTGTGCCAATGACGAGTGAGGGAAGGACTTGTAATTCGTTTTCTGCATAAATATCAACCGGTGGTTCGGCCGCGATTGCGTCGATGCCATGGTCCCACAAGGTTGCCAACGAATCTTTTCGAATGTACATGCGCAGATCGTGGCGCAATGGCCATTGTCCAGGACTATAGTTGCCGCCGAACACTTCACCGTATTTTTCATAATCACGGTAAAAGAAGATATCCCATATGGCTTGTCGCACGTTCGGATTTCCCAAACCTCGCCGAAATTCAGGTTCGACATTNNAATATCGGTTCGACTTTGCTCCAATTCTGGCTTCCGACGATTACGACTGGCGCGTCGGCGATATTCCTTCCTGGATTTTCGCCAAAATATAATCTGTTGGGAAAGTCTCGAAGATACCAGGTGAAAGGCCAGGAGGAATCGTTGTCGAAGGCGACTTGGATGGTTTTATCTCCATGTAATCGCATCGAGAGTTTATTTAGTTGGGACATGACTTCGCTTTTCGTAGCCGGTGCCCCGTGAGCGTAAACCAGGTATTCGGTTACATAATCAGCGTTTCGGAAACTCGCCGTATAAGAAAAACGTATGGTTAGCAAAGCCAATAACCCTAGGATCGCTGCCAACCAGGCTCTCTTTCGAGTGCCTGATTCGACTGGACGGCCAACCCGAATTATCAACCATAGCAGTATGCCCGAAATTATCAGGCCACCGATCAGGCGGCCCACGCTGTTAAGTGCTGTGAGTGTTTGGTTACCCAGGTTAATCTGACCCAGAATAACCGGGGAAAACGTCATTATCAGGGCAATGACGAATAATGCAGTCAGGGCTACCAGTAAAGCAAAACGCCGGGTCCGAAGCTCATTAAGATTGGCAGTCAAAAGTTTTTCATTGACGTACCATCCGCCGAGCAGGACCATCGGGAAGATATAATGTGTGCTCAACCAGGCCATTTTCTCGCCTGCATAACCGTAGATCACCCATGTGGCAAGAAACCACCAAATTAGATATGGGACAAATCCAAAAAGCATGACAACATCGAGGCCACTACCCCAGCCGTCTGGTAGCCAAGCGGATGCCCTGGAGCCTTTGGGCCGTGCCCTATACCATTGAATATACTTTCTGAGAATTAGAATGAACCCAACGAGTAAAATAGTCCCCCCAGCGATGATACCTGGTAGCCGGGTGAGCATTTCGGGATCTGGTGCAAAGCGATTGTAGAACCAATTAATCAAACTATAGGCCAACAGCGCCACAAGGCTAATGATCACGAAATAATCCAAAATACGCTGGAGGTTGTTTTTCTTAGCCCAAAGTCGAGCGGCTATCAGCGTTAATATCAAGGGTAAAAATTCATACAAAGGAAGAACGATAAGATAGAAATACCATGGCTGGTTTGCCCGTTGCACCTCTTGTTGTTCCAGC
>DOXE01000221.1 GCA_003519205.1 Chloroflexota bacterium | reverse complement strand
ATGGATGGAGAAGGAGATCAAGAGTGTGGCTAACGTGACTCGAAGCGATGTGCAGGAATTCCTGGCCTTGGCAGCCGAAATGAAAATCAAGCCTGAACATCAAGAATATAGCCTGGATGAAGCAAATCAAGCGCTGGTTGAATTGAAAGAGGGAAAGATCCGGGGGGCGAAAGTCCTGACCATGGAATAACGATGATCGAAGTCATAGCTTTTGATGCCGACGATACGTTATGGCACAGCGAATCGTTATACACGATGACCCAGGAACGGTTCGCCCGTTTGCTATCGTCCTACCACGATAGTGAATCAATCCATCAAGAGCTTTACGAGACCGAAAAACGGAATCTCAAATTATTTGGTTATGGCATCAAGGGCTTTACCCTCTCAATGATCGAAACTGCTATAGAGATCACGGATGGCCAGATCTGCGGTGAGGATATCCAAACCATCTTGGACTACTCTAAAGAGATGTTACAGGCCCCTGTTCAACCTTTAGAGCATGTGGTGGAAATGTTGAACCAACTGGCCAATTCCTATTCCTTGATGCTCATCAGCAAAGGTGATCTTTTCGACCAGGAAACAAAGCTCGCCCGCTCTGGTCTGGCTCGTTACTTCCAAATCGTTGAGATTGTCAGCGAAAAGCTCCCGGCGACTTATGAAAAGGTATTGCTAAAGCAAAACTTGCTGGCTAACCAGTTCATGATGGTGGGCAACTCGTTGCGATCGGACATCTTGCCAGTTTTGGCTGTTGGCGGGCATGCAGTCTACATCCCTTACCACCCGACATGGGCTCATGAAGTCGTCGAGGACGGAGTACCCCAATCCCCCAATTATTATGAGCTCGAAAACATCGGACAATTACCAGATTTGGTCAAGAAGTTGTCAAGCGGCAGATGAAACCTTTCTCCTGGGCTCCAACGAGCCGATTTGATCCCATTACGGTCATGATCCGGCCGATTTTAACGTTGCCAGGACCATTTTTGCGGCTGTTTCCCATGAGAAACGGCGGGCATTAACTATGCCGGCCGACACAAGTTGGTGGCGTAGATCTTCATCGCCCGTAATTCGTTGAATGCCAGTTGCCAGCCCCTCTAGATCCAGTGGATCTACTTCTAACGCTGCCCCATTCGATATCTCAGGCAAAGAGCTTGTATTAGAACAGAGTACCGGTGTGCCGCATACATTACCCTCGACCACAGGAAAGCCGAAACCTTCGTACAATGAAGGAAAAAGCAAAGCTTCAGCGCCGGATATCAAGGCTGCCTTATCATGGTCAGCGATATATGCGGGCAATAGAAGGCGATCTTCACCGGATAAATCGCCCCGTTGTTTTAAGCTACTTCGCGCGTTTTTGATTTCGTCTAGTAGTGACTTTGCTCGCCAGCCGATCTTGCCGGCTATAACCAGTTGATGGTCGACATGGCTGATCATATAAGCCTGGATGAGCCGGGACAGATTTTTTCTTGGCTGAAGGGTGCCAATGTACAAAAGATAGGGTGGAATGACACCATACTTGTTCTGAACGGCCGTTAATTGGCCAACATCGGTGACGGGACGCAATTCTGGATCGATACCTGGATAAATTACATCGATTTTTGCTGGATTTAGGTTATATAAACGGATGAGATCTTCCATGGTTGCCTTAGAGTCGACAATTACTCGTCGGCTGTTCTGACCATTGTGGCGCGTGCTCCAATTCAAATAAGTTCTCTGGCTGCGCGTGTGGGTTTCTGGAAAGAAGTGAAAACCCACATCATGTATGGTGGCAACACTGGGTACTCGTTGGCCATAAGGGATTACATGGGCTGGGGTATAGAAAACATCAGGGGGGCGGCGTGCCAATTCCCAGGCCAGCCGTCCGTGGGTCCATAACCGTGGTAAGGGGATAGTCACATGCTCGACATGATTAGCCTGAAGGAACAAGTCTGGGTGAGGAGGTTGATTGAAATAGAGCCTCAACTGGCAATTATGTTCGCTCGCAAGCGGAATCAATGCCTGGATTAAAAAGTAAGCGTAGGCTTCGGTGCCGGTACGTTGTCTGGTGACAGCTCTGCTGGCATCTACGCCGATGACCATGTCAGGAAATCGCCTTTAGTTGCAATCGCCAATTTTGAGGAAATCTTCGACTACCCACCCTTCTTCCTGTGAGACTGTACGAACCTTTCTCCAGGTGAAATCGTTCACTTCGTCCGGTTCATCTTCCAAAAGCGTGAGGATGGTGCCGTCAGGGAGAATGCTCATCTCCGGACCAGATGGGGCTTCTCGCAGAGTTAGACCACTACCCGATGTGCCATCGACAATGGCCCGGCAGATAACAGGTGTTGGCGTAGCAGTAGGGATATTCGGATCGGCCGTTGCTGTTGGTGAAGGCGTCGGGGGTTGGATCTGTAACTCTGGTTCAGCAGTTACCGTAGCCTCGACGCTGCCTGATTCGTCGATAATGACTACATTCGGGTCGATAGTCTGCTGATAGTTATAAACCAATAAGCCGATGGCTGCCAGGAAAAGCACGACACTGCCAATCAAGGTGAAACTGGCCCGACGAAGCATGGTTTCTCGCTCAAGCGTGTAAAAACGAGCCCCACCACGACGAATGCCTCGATAGGCTGCCAGGGCGACGATCACAGCCACAACGGTCAAAATGACAGGTATGGTGATCCCGCTCATGTTTCCTTCACCTTGACCAAAGATAAATCCTCTGTTGATAGCGGTCCTTCGCGTAAAATTCGGGGAGGCGAGATTGTACAATCCACGATGGTTGAAGCGACACCAAGTACAACTCTTCCTCCATC
>DOXE01000080.1 GCA_003519205.1 Chloroflexota bacterium | reverse complement strand
GCGGTCGAAGTTGAGCCAACAGCCGCGCCTGAAGATCCTTACCAGCACCAACGGGAGATGATGGTCGAGGAAGGGATCGTCGGCTGGGGCATCACCGATCCGGCCGTCATCGAGGTAATGGGAAAGGTTCAGCGCCACGAGTTCATCCCAGAAGAGTTTTTAGGTCAGGCTTATGAAAATCATCCCCTGCCCATCGGATACGGCCAGACCATCTCCCAGCCTTATATCGTGGCCCTCATGACCCAGGCTCTTGAGGTTACCGAAGATGACAAGGTCCTGGAAATCGGCACCGGCTCTGGCTATCAAGCGGCCGTCCTGGCTGAACTGGTCGATCACGTTTACACCATCGAAATCGTCGGCCCGCTGGCCGAAAGAGCTGGAGAAACTCTAGACAGGCTAGGTTATGAAAACGTCCAGGTTGAGACGGCCGATGGTTACTTCGGCTGGGAAGAGCATGCCCCCTTTGATGCCNNGGCTTTCAGACCCTGTGGCTGGTCACTCGAGTTAGCGATGATGAGGTCCAAACTGAAAACCTGGGGGGCGTTCGGTTCGTTCCCCTGACCAGAGAAGAGCGTTGAACTCGACTTCTTTCAGATCCATTTGACTGCAAAGAACCTCTCTTGTCATTCTTGAACAAAGAACTACAATTCTCACACGGTAAACGATTCATTGAAGCCATGAAAAGCACCCTTTTTCCACTAAAATCTGGATCCCTAGAACGGCAGTTTGATGGCACGACTCTCCGGCCTGTTGCCATTTTAGGCTTGCTGGCATTCGCACTGTTCATGGCTTTCATGGGCACCAATCGCGCTTATGCTCAGGGAGAGAGCGCGGTGCAGGAGCTGAGCGGCCTCGTGCAGCAAGATGGTGGTGCCGTTTATGTCTTGCCCGATCTCAAAAGGGGTGAAACGTTATATTTCTACCTGTCCGGCACTTCTGGCAATCTCGATCCCCTCATTGTCTTGGCCGACGACAGCCTGCCCGCCAGCGAATTAGCTGAGACTTTCGATGCTAGAGTTAAAGAAGAGATCACCGCTGGCACCGATCCCCTGGTAGCCATCCCCCAGGTTGTAGACGAATTATTCCTGGCCTGGGATGATGACAGTGGCGATGGTTACGATGCCGCCCTCGAATTCACCGCACCGGCCGACGGGGATTATCTACTGGCTGTCGCGGCCAATCCGACGCAAGAAACCTTTGGCGATTTCCGCCTCTTAGTTGGCCTTGACGCACCACAAGTTCTTACAGGTAAAGCTGAACCCACGGGTGATACCATCGCCGTTCTCGATGAGAGGGATTCCCAGAGTGGCGTCTCGATCCAGGAGCTGACAGGCACACTGACGGCCGAAAAGCGATCTACCTTCTACACCTTGAAAGACGTAGAGCCGGGAGACACATTGTACGTCTTCGCCGAGGCGACTTCTGGGGATCTCGCGCCTGTCGTCGTCTTGAGAGATTTCGGCGGCAAGCCTATACGTAGCGGCAACTTTTTAGGGAAAGAGTCCCAGGCTTCCTTTGAATTCACCTTTGACGAAGCGGTTCAAAATTTCGAGGTTAACATCGAGGCTTGCTGCGAAAATGGGCCGGTTACTGAGGGCGACTTTCGGCTGCTGCTTGGCCTGAATGAACCAGATGTATTAACTGGGGCTGTCTCACCCACGGGCGAAACCGTTGTCAAAGGGGCGATCCCGGTCAAGATTGGCCTTAAGATGCAGCAGATCACCGGTGTCGATCAAAAAGCGGAGAATTTCGGGGTCGTTGCCACCGTGCTTATGGAGTGGCAAGATCCAGCCTTAGCCTTCAGTCCTGATGAATGTCAATGTAACTTCAAGACCTATGGCGACATCGCCTTCGTCAACTTTGTGGCTGAACAAGACATCGCTTGGCCTGAATTCACACTCTTTAACCAACAGGGTCGTCGATTCACCCAAAACCAGGTAGTGGTTATCTCTCCCGACGGTGAAGCTGCGTATTTCGAGCGATTCTCGGCCACTTTGCAGGCGCCTGATTTTGATTTTCGAAGATTTCCCTTTGATACGCAACAATTCTTCATTCGCATTGACTCACTTTTCCCGGAAGAATTTTTCGTTTACTCGGACCTGGAAGGCTTCAGCGAAGTTGGCGAACAACTTGGAGAAGAGGAGTGGGTCGTCACCAGCTACGAGACGATGATCAATACCGAAACGGCCAGTACAAGACAACCTACATCGCGTTTTTCCTTCGGTTTTACGGCCGAGCGCCATGTGAGTTTCTACGTCACCCGGCTTTTCATCCCCATCTTGGTCATTCTAATCGTGTCCTGGATTACCTTCTTTCTCAAAGACTATGGCAAACGGGTCGATGTTTCAGCCGGCAACTTGTTGCTCTTCATCGCCTTCAATTTCACCATCTCCAATGACCTACCCCGTCTCGGTTATCTGACCTTCATGGACGTTGTTCTGATCAGCACCTTTGTCGTGACTGGATTGGTGGTGATCTTTAATGTGATCCTCAAGCGCCTGGAGATCGCCGGCAAGATTGAGCTGGCTCAACGAATTGATAGGTACACGATCTGGATTTATCCCCTGGTCTATGTGGCAGCAATAGCCATTGTTACCTTTTTCTTCACTTGATTGAAAGCCAATTTCTCCAGAGCAACCCAAAACTTAGTAGCGCGCCCGTATAAGCGGCCGCGCCAGACCATAATACAGTAGAAAAACCCCACGATAAGGCAACCATCACCGCTAAAACTGAGCTGATCACCGAAAAACTGCCATTGATGGCCCAGGCCCAGGGAACAAGACCCGGTTCGTTCGACTCCACCACCTGTAAACCACCAGCAAACGGCAAACCCATCAGGTAGCCCAAAGGGGCGATGATCAAGATAGTTAACAGGAGGCGGACCCACTCGGGCTGGCCCAAAGCCACATCCATCATAGGTTGCAGCAGAAGCGGGTAAAGCACGATAAGCAAGATCAGCGTGGCCAAACCCGCCGGAAGCCGCCGTCTTTTCAGGGTCAAACTACCCAGCCCAGAAAAGAGCAAGATGGCGAAGAGCACAACAGCCAAGGCGGTTACCGGCTGATCGAGTAACAAGATGAAACGCTGGGCTAGTGGAACTTCGACAAACAAAAAAGCCAGCCCCAAGCAGGCAAAATAAGCGAATACACGCCAGCGCCATAAGGGTATTCCGACCTGCTCTCGCAAGCGTCTCTCTCGGCGACGCAATAACAAGGGACCGACGATCAAGAAGGCCGCCGCCAGGGAGACCAGGATCAATAAGGCCACCAAAACGAAGTAACCGCTGCCCCCGAACGGCTGCCAGGTTAATCCCAGGGTAGCCAGAATCTCGGGCGTTTGCCGCCACTTGAAATAGTGAAAGAAGAAAGGCCTATCGTCGGTGGGCGGCCGGATGTCGAAACGGTAGGTGGCGTAGGTCTCGTCCGGATTAGCCAGGATCTGGCTGAATAGATCGTGATAGACCGGTTCGTTCAGCACGTTAAAGCGATTTAATTCATCAGCCCGAATACCAGGATAGTAAACGAAGTCGAAGTTGGCCTTCTCCAGGAAATCGCCAACGGTTCCGATTTCCTGCTCCGAAAATGGCTGCCGGCCGGCCAGTATGGTCATCGTGCGCAGCGTGCGAAAGGCCATCAGGTGTTCAGCCGGGTCAAGTCCCCTTTTTTCCAGGGCAGCGGTGATAGCGCCGAAGGTGCGGCCGCTCTCACTGGGTGGGGTTTGCAACCAGCGGGTCACCATCAAAAGGCCATCATCCTCCAGCGTATTCAGATAGTCGCCGAAAGCCTCGACCGTGTAAACATAGTCCTCGGTCAAACTGTACGCGCCTGAGGTGACCGGCCGGTGCGGATCGGTGAGGGCTACCACGGCGACGTCATATCTCTCTTCCCAACTGGCTCGGCTGCCCTGGCGNNAGGGCGAACAAGACATCCATGCCAGTCCCGGCTTCGATCACCAGTGTGTGCGCCTGGGGTCTTAGCCTGTGGATCACGCCGTTGGGCAAATAATTGGCCAGCACTTGCGCTTGTTGGGAATCAGGTGGCAACCCTGTAATGGGCATCAGATTGTCGCCGTCCAGCATCAAGCCAGCCTGGGGCGGTGGGCCATAAGGTGAAAGCAGGCTTAAGCCGGGCATCACGTGAATCGTGCTGCCTTCGACGACATCCACCCGGGCGGTAGCGTCCCAAGTGGTCAATACATGCCGGCTATCCAGTGCCTGGGAAAGGACGGCCAGCGTCTTGTAGGGGGATAGTTGCTGGGCGAAAAAGGCCGGTGGGCGGATCAGGGCTAGGGCTCCAACCAGGATCAATCCGCTGGCAACCCCTATCGTAACGAGGTCCCGGACTGTCCTTTCCCGGCGATGTATATCTAAGAGTGTGAAGGAGAGCCCAGAAATAGCCCCCATGATAATGGCCACAATCACGGCGCCTACGCCGCTGAATGCCTCTAGAATCAACAGGCTGATCAAGCTTCCGGCCGCGGATCCGATGAGGTTGGCTCCATATACCCGGTGCGAGCCACCTCCATTCCGGCCGGCTCCCATGAGCTCCCCCCCGATAACTAGCCCCGCAAACAAGAACGGGACAGCAGCAGCCAAAAAATAAATGGCCAGGTAAAACAACTGGCGACTATCCCAGGCAATGCTAAATGAATCGAAGGGTAAGTAATTGATGATCAGGTAGGCGCCTAATGTGGTCAGTGCAAAGGCCAGAGACATACCAGCCGGTGAAAAGCGACGGCCACGTAGACTAAGAATCGATCCACTCGCGCCGGCGCCCAGCAAAGCCAGACTAATGGCCATGAAGGCAAAATGATAAAATTGTTGGACCGCAAACAAGCGTAAAAGCGCTAACTCTAGTAAAATAGTAGCGGCAGAGACAAGCGCGATCGTAAAATAGTACCACATCTCTCCCACCTGAAGCCGTATCCAACCATAAGCCATGGGAGGTTGGTTGATATCGCCTAATCAGGCGATGGCTATAGCTTACCGACTATAGTTTAGTATAATGGATCTTGGGCAAAGAGTGATTTTTGGCAGCGCCAAAAGTGACAAATGACATCTGACACCACAGAACATCCGTAGTACAGTAAATATGGGTGGGACGATCTTCAGAAGGTAGTCACCTGCAATCATCTACGAAAATCGTCCTTGCCTGATCGAGCGGACCAAATTTACTCTCACAATCACGAATCTCATCCATCCATTACCCAAAAAAGCCGCCGATAGTAGGAGTTTAAGATCATGCTGGATAGACCGGTTTACGTCACCCCCAAGGGCAAGGCCGACCTTGAGCAGGAGTTGGAGCACTTGAAGAATGAGGAGCGGCCGAAAATCATCGAACGACTCCAGGAAGTGAAAAGCGGTGGTGACTGGATGGAAAACACGGAACAAATGATGTTCGAGGACGAACTGGCTTTCGTGGATCGCCGCATCCAGGAACTGGAAGATATGCTGGCCGACGCCGAGATCATCAAGCCTGATCAGGACAACAGCATCGTTAACATCGGCGATACGGTTGTCATTCAAGATGAATACGGCGAAATTGAAACTTACACCATCGTGGGGGTAGCCGAAGCCGATCCAACCGAGGGCTTTATATCAAACGAATCGCCAATGGGGCGCGCGCTATTGAAACAACCGGTGGGTCGGGAAGTGGTGGTCGAAGCGCCGGCCGGGGAGATGAAGTTTCGTATCATCGCCGTCAAATAACTCCCAACCGGCGTTCCTGTCAATCCATCAACCGACTACTTTAGCTTCTTCGCAAAGTTTTTACGCAATTTGGCTAATTTAGGCGTGATGACTGCCTGGCAATAAGGCTGTTGGCTATTGTATTTGTAATACTCCTGATGGTAGTCCTCGGCCTTATAGAAAACCTCTAGCGGCGCCACCTCGGTAACGATTGGATTGGGCCAGATGTTGGCTGAGTTAAACCCATCGATCATTTCTTCGGCGATGTTTTTTTGTTCTTCGTCATGATAAAAGATGACCGACCGGTATTGCGTGCCCACGTCTGCTCCCTGACGATTCAACGTCGTCGGATCGTGAATCGTAAAGAAGATCTGCAAAATCTCCCGGAAGGAAATGATGTTTGGATTAAAGGTGACTTGGGCTACCTCGGCATGGCCTGTGGCCCCACTACAAACCTGTTCGTAAGAAGGATTTGGTACGGTGCCACCCGAATAACCTGATTCCACCTTTTCCACCCCTCGAAGCTCGACAAATACAGCCTCAAGGCACCAGAAACAACCACCCCCCAGTGTCGTAACTTCCTTGCCGTCCAGAGACCTGGATTGATTTGGATTCTGATCTATCACTGTGCTCTCCTGTTCAATTGGTTAAGGATGAATACAAGACATTATCATGGATTCATCGTGGCGCAAGATCCGGAGATAGACTGGGCCAACCTTGTGCTAATCATTGGTTAATAATATGGATAAGTTTCAGAAGATAGGCCAATCTCATCGCCGATTGATAACAAACTGAAGACGACTTGTTCAAAGTCAAACTGTGCCCGGAAATGTTCCTTAGCGTAAAATCCCTTACTGAATTATGGGCATTCTTGTAACACGGGATTTCTTCTCGTAACATATTTATGGTTGTTACCATGCACGATCTGATCATTCGAAACTGCCAAGCCCTCTTACTCACCGATCGTTTGCCCCCTTCAATACAAAAGAACAGCGATATCCTGATCGANNCCCATGGTCATCTTCCGCGGCCTTGCCGAAGATGTTTCGATAGAACGCTGGTTTAACGAGTATATGTGGCCCTTGGAAAGCAATCTGCAGGAAGAAGACGTGTATTGGGGCATGTTGCTGGCTCTGGCAGAGATGATAGAAGGTGGTGTCACGACCGTGGCCGACCATTATTTCTTTATGGATCGGGCGGCCGAGGCCGTTCAAAAGGCAGGCACGCGGGCTGCCTTAGGTTGGGCAATTTTTGGCGATGGGAGTACCAAAGCTCTCGAGGCGGCGGCCGGCTTCGCCCAGCGCTGGAATGGCCAGGCAAACGGCCGGATCACCACCTGGATGGCACCTCACGCCCCNNTGGAAAAGCGGGGGATCACCCCAATCCAGGTACTGGCCGAGACCGGCATCCTGGAGGTTCCTACCCTCATCGCTCATGGCTGCGGCATATTGCCAGAAGATGTGGCCATTTTAAGGCAAGCAGACCAGGTCGGCGTGGCTCATGCACCAAAGACGTACTTAAAACTAGGCATGGGTCTAACGCCCATATATGCCTTGCGAAATGCCGGCATTCCTGTCGGTTTGGCTACGGATGGGGCCGTTAGCAACAACACATTGGACATTTTGGAGAGCCTGCGCCTGATGGCTATGATGCAGAAGCACGAGAGCCGTGACCCAGAGGTGATGACCATCCCCGAAGCCCTGGATATCGCCTTTCCAGGCAGCGCCGAAGCCATCGGACTCGGCGACAAAATCGGCCGGCTGGCCCCCGGATTTCTAGCCGATTTGGTATTGGTGGATACAAGTGGCACCCATCTCCAACCCCTTCACAGTATCACTGCCAGCATCGTCTATAACATACGCGCCGATGATATCCAGACTGTGATCGTCAATGGCCAGGTTCTCATGCGCGACAGGCAACTGCTCACCCTTGACAAAGACGAGATCATAAGACAGGTCAACAAGAGCATGGATCGTCTAGCCCAGCGGATCCCCAACAAACGAATTCAGGTCTACAATCCATAACCATGATCGGAGGTAAACCACCATGGAATGGCACATTCAATGCGA
>DOXE01000053.1 GCA_003519205.1 Chloroflexota bacterium | reverse complement strand
CGGGGTGAAAATGTGACGGATAGCCGGTGCATCGGTTGCGGCACCTGTATTGAAAAATGCATTCGTGGCACCCTCCGGTGGGGTCCGGCCATTCTGTTACGCCCTGATAACACCCTGGAAGTTGCGGCCGATGAACTTCCAGTAATGTTGCACTTGCATCCGCGGAATCTACGATGACCAGCTACCACTATTTGATCATTGGCAATGGTGCGGCCGGTCTAAGCGCAGCCGAGATCATTCNNGAATCAAATTTCGGAACGTCAACTTATCTCCCGGAGCCATTCTTTCTATCGCGAGCATAGAATCGACTTAAGATTTGCTACTGTTAGAAGCCTGGATCTGGAGGGCCAGCTGGCCTTCTTGGACGACGGCGAACCATTGGCCTTCGATGTTTTATTGCTGGCGACCGGTGCTTCGGCTATTCGACCCCCTTTTCTCGGCGGCGACCTTGAAGGCGTCGTAACCTTTGATACGCTAGACGATGCTAAACGGATCATCAAGTACAGCCGCAAAGCCAAGGCGGCCGTAGTCGTCGGCGGCGGTATCACAGCCATGGAACTGGCAGAAGGGATACGTCACCATGGTACGCGTACCCACTTGCTGCAACGTGGAGATAGGATCTGGCCCCGGCTATTCAACGAATGGGAATCTACTATCGTGGAGAACCAGATCCGCCATCATGGTATCGATATTCACTACAATGAAGAGATAGCCGAAATTCTGGGAGCCCGGGGCAGAGTAGCGGGCGTTCGCCTAAAAAGTGGCCGGGTAATCAAGTGTCAAGCGGTTGCCGTGGCGATAGGTGTACGGCCAAATTTACAACTGGTGCAGAAATTACCCATCCAACAAGATAAAGGTGTAGTGGTCAATCAGTTCATGCAAGCCACTATCCCCACCCTCTTTGCCGCCGGCGACGTGGCCCAGGTATACGATCGTTGGACCAGCCAGCACAATCTGGATGTTCTCTGGCCCAGCGCCATCAATGAAGGTCGGGCGGCTGGTTACAGTATGGTAGATGTCGCCCACGGGTGTGAACCCAGATACCGGTATCAAAAAGCTAGCCCCTTCAACTGCGCATTGCTCTTTGGGTTGCACCTCACCGTAGTTGGTCGCGTTAATGGCAGTCCAGGCGAAGACGTCGAGCAACTATCGTACCTATCTCGAGGCTCTAGCCATGTCTGGACGGCTCCCTTTAGTCCCAGCTATCGATCAGCCTGGGATAAAGATGGAACCAGCTCATTACGTATTGTCATGTCAGATGGGAGGATTGTCGGCGCTGTTCTCTTGGGCAACCAGGAGTTGGCCGATCCACTTCGCAGGTTCATCGAACAGGAAGTCGACCTTAGCAACTATCAGACATCGTTGATGGCGGGCGGCACCAAACTACCCCAAACTATTTTAAGAGCCTGGCGGGATTGGCATCAGCACTGGTAAATGTGACAATCACTTGTTTGCTAAGTGACAGTCACATTTTCAATCTATCCACCTCCTGGAACACGGCCGAGTGAGCCAGTGCGCCACAGGTAATCGGGGGCGAAGGAGCTAAGCACTCGCATGTAATTGGCTCGTTCAAAAGCGGCCGGTTCGGCACAGTTGATCTGGCTCAGGCTACCTTGCATCTGATTTACCGATTCGTACTCATACTCGACCAACCAACGCTCCAGGTCAACCAGGATCTCGCCTAGACGATCGATGCCATTCCGCAACAACTCCGAGGCCAACATGATCACCGAGGCGCCAGCCATCAAGGCTTTGAGCACGTCTTCGGCCGTGTGGATGCCCGTGGTCAGGGCCAGATCGGCTTCGATGCGGCCATAAAGGATGGCGATCCAGCGCAATGGCAAACGCAGTTCGGATGAGGTGCTAAGAACAAGATGCGGCACCACCTCAAGGTTCTCGATATCCAGGTCGGGCTGGTAGAAGCGGTTGAATAATACCAGGCCATCTGCTCCGCCCTCGTCCATTTGCTGGGCGATATTGGCCAGGGCACTGAAGTATGGGCTGAGCTTCATCGCTACTGGAAG
This sequence comes from Chloroflexota bacterium, assembly GCA_003519205.1. GTDB lineage: Bacteria > Chloroflexota > Anaerolineae > Promineifilales > Promineifilaceae > UBA11865. Next base: position 646 of record DOXE01000053.1, on the reverse strand, counting down.
AGAAACGGCTTCTTTCACATCGCGCAACACATCCAGATAAATTTGCTCTACCTCGTTGCCGTTGAGATTAAGATCTGTTGGCATGTAATAGATGTTCAACTCCAGGGCATCCGCACCTGCCTCCTGGATGTCGCGGGCATACTTCACCCAGCCACCGGTAGAAACCCCATTTAGGCTAGCTATGATAGGTATTTCCAGCGAGTTTTTGGCCTTATGAATATGTTCCAGATATTCGGCAGGTCCGGTCTCATACTCGGCCGCTTCAGGAAAATAGGTCAACGCTTCTGGAAAACTCTCGACCCCCTGGGTCAGGTAGTGGTTGAGAGTGTGGCTTTCTAGCGTTATCTGTTCCTCAAAAAGAGAATAAAGCACAATGGCCGACGCTCCACTATCTTCCATTCGTTTTAGACTGGCCAGGTTACGTGACAGTGGCGAAGAGGAGGGCACAAGGGGATTCTTAAGATTGAGCCCTAGATAAGTTGTGGTTAAGTCCATAACAATTCTCCTTTTTTGTGACGCCGAGATTGGGCGACACGGCGAATTATTGTCGCCGCGTCGCCGGGTCTCTTTGTCTCCGTGTGCTAGGCTGTCCCTTTGCCGTTACTGCTGATTCCAGCCAACTGCGTGTAGGTTTGCCAGCTAGCCT
>DOXE01000164.1 GCA_003519205.1 Chloroflexota bacterium | reverse complement strand
CTCTCCGCATTCAATCGTTATGAATGCCAGGTTGCCAGTTTACGGCAGCCAACTGCGCCAGACGTCTTCGTGGGCATCGACCCAAGCCTGGGCTGCTTCCTCGACGGTCATGCCTTCATTTAACATGGCCAGCATCTCAATCTGGGCGTCGCTGCCATAATTCATGTTGGACAAGAAAGCATGGACATCCGGGTCCTTCTCTTGAAGGTTGGCATTGAATATTTTAAGCAACTCGTCCTTCGGATAGGCGCAATCAATCGCGGCCGGATCGGCGTAGCATTCGTCACTGTACGCCGGCAATTCAACCTGGGACAAGTCAAATTGCTGGAATATGGCGTGGGGCGAGTAGAAGTAAAACAGCACCGGTTCCTGGCGACTATAAGCAGAGGATACTTCGGCCAATAAGGCATCCTCCGAACCGGTCCAGACAACCTGGAAAGGCAAGTCTAGATTCGAGATAATCTGCTCGTCATACTGAACCCAACTGGGATCGGCACCCAGGAATCGACCCAAATCACCCGTTTCGGCCGAAGCGAAGTCGGCCGCGGCATCTTTATAACCTTCCCACGTGGCCAATGCCGGGTTGTTGTCGATAACATAAGACGGGACAAACCAGCCAATCTCGCCGACAGGGCCTAATAGACCCCCATTTTCTACTGTGCCCAAATCGTCGATGTATTCCGCGATGCGCTCGGTATGCCCCGACGGCCATACCTCCAGGCTGGCGTCCACATCACCACCTGAAATGGCATCCCACTGGGCGTTTTCGTCTAGGGCTACGATTTCTACCGGGTTGCCCAATTCATTTTCAATGATAATTTTGGCCACGGCCACATTTAGTTCCGAAGCCGGCCACGGGTTTTCAACCAGCGTGATCGTCTCCTGGGCACCTCCGCCACAGGCCACAACCAATCCCGCCATAAAAACAAGTACAATTGCCAACTTTGCTCCTCTTAACATTTCTCATCTCCTTTAACTTATACTTTTACACTGAACCAATGGATGATACCACAAGTATGAAAGATGCATCGCTCTTTATTAGTGATTAAGATCTCATTCTCAATTAGTTCAATGCTACTCCAGTTCGCCGAGTTATAGCTAGTCTGTGAAGTCAATGTCTCCACAGGCTAGACTCAAAACCTAACTATTCTTCTTTCTGTAGAGCTTCCACAGCGAGGGCAAAAAGCCCGATACTAAGGAGAGTTACTTGAGTGGTGATATCACCAGCACCAGGCAAAACTCCTAAGACAATGCTGACGACGGCCATACCCAACGCAACCGCTTTCAAGACAAGACTTATTATCCTTGGTGGATTTTCCATTTTCTTTGTTCCTTTCCGAACTTTCCGAAATACTCGAAAACCCTGTCTGCTATAATATCCCGTCTTCATTGACGCCATCTCCCCTACTTGACAGCTTGCCCAGCTCATTGAATGTGACTGGCCTCTCTCCAAGTCTGCTTCGCGGCTTACCTCCAAAGTATAATTTCCTAGACATCAAGAATCATTGCCTCGGTTACAACTTGATTTTGCAATTGGTCACATTTAACATAAGACACTTCAGGGGCTATTTCCTCTCGATCGCGTCTATACTACGTCACATGCGCCGCTGCCGCTGCCTTTTGCGCCAGCTTCTGCGTGATGCGGTCTATCACAATGGCGATCAACACGATCGCCAATCCGGCCTCCACACTACGTCCCAGATTGTCATTGGCGAATCCTTGATACACTTCTAATCCCAATCCCGTAGCTCCGACCAGTCCTGCGATAATCACCATCGCCAAGACCATCATCGTCGTTTGGTTAATGCCCAGCATGATGGATGGGGAGGCCAGCGGTAATTCGACTGTGACTAAGGTTTGCCACCAGGTGCAACCAAACGACTCGGCCGACTCTTTACATGTCTTGTCTACGCCACGTATACCCGAATTTGTCAGGCGAATGACGGGCACGATGGCATAGAGGATTGAGGCAACCAGGCCGGCCACACTGCCTGTGCCTAAAAGCATGATGACTGGAACCAGGTACACGAATATCGGAATTGTCTGTAAAAAATCGAGTATGGGGCGCATTGCCTGATCGACCCGATCATTATGCGATGCCCATATGCCGAGAGGGATGCCAAACACCACGCAAATGACCACGGCGACGAGGGTTTGCCCTAACGTGTCCATGGCAAACGACCACATACCAATCAGGCCAATAAATAGAGANNCTCAGCGCCAGTCGCCAACCTCCGGCCAGATAAGCCATGACGACAAAGACGAAGAGAACAACCGTCCACGGTAACTGCTCGCTAAGAAATGATTTGAGCGGCTGGAACACATAAATTATAAGGAAGTCACGCAGCGGTCCGGTGCCAATGCCGGATCCGCCGATGTCATAAAGGTTCACCTGCATCCAATGCACCAATGCGTCTACCGGTTGGCTGATATCGAACCGCAGCCCCTGAGGAAAGGAGTGCACGCCTATCATACGCAATAAGAAGCTTATTAGTATGAGGAAAACAAGGGGGGCAACCCAGCGAGCGTTCGTTTCCAGCCAACGGCCGATTGGAAATCTGTCGTTCCCTTGAAATACCCGCCTCAACTGCTTTGTCAGCCAGTTAGATGCCCCTCCACCCACCGTATACAGGCCATCAATGCCACGTTCGATGCCCTCCACCACCTTGTTGCCACGTTGCTTCTCTCCAAACAGGCGAAATCCGCGAAATCGTGGCTCGCTATGCCGTTCGATTTGGGCCAGGGCCGCGCTCACCCTATCCAGTAAAATAGCCAAAAGCACAATGGCCAATCCAGCCTCCAAAGCGGAGCCAACCTGCAGGCGGCGCAGAGATTTCAACACGACGTCCCCCAGGCCTCCGGCACCGATCAGGGCTGCGATCACGACGATGCTGAGGGCCATCATAATCGTCTGGTTGATGCCTACCATGATGGTCGGCATGGCCATTGGCAATTTTACTTTACGCAGAATTTGTCGGTCGGTGGAACCAAAGGCTGTGGCTGCTTCAATCACGTCTTCCGAAACCGATCGCAGGCCCAGGCTGGTCAGCCGGATTGCCGGTGGGAGAGCATAAATTACGGTAGCGATGATGCTTGGAACCCGGGCTACCCCGAAAAACAACAGCACCGGAATTAAGTATACAAAAGCAGGCATTGTTTGCATGGCGTCGAGAATGGGGCGCAAGATCTGCTCGACGCGGTCATTTTGTGCCGACCAGATGCCCAGTGGAATACCAATCGCCAGAGCAAAAAGTACGGCCGTAACCATCAGCGCCAGCGTTTGCATACTCTCTTCCCACAACCCGAACAAACCCATAAAGATCAGGCAAAGGCTTACTAGCAACGCCAGACCCAAACCACGTATCCGTTCGGAAAATAAAAAGACAGCCGCAATAACGACCAACCAGGGCAGCCATAATAAAAAATCTTCGATACGGCGCAGGAGGAAATCGATAATAGAACTAAGAGGCTCAAAGAAAAAGACAAAGAGCCAGTGTGAGTTTCGGTTTATCACTACCCAGCGTTTAAGCTCGTTTAATCCTTCGTGCAGGCCGAGGTTCCAGGAATCCGAAAATGTATCGAATTCGCTGACAGTCCGGCTGGCAAAAAGCAGCACGAAAATTCCCCCAATAAACAAGACCCAGAAAATAACGTTGCGGCCAATCCGGCGCTCGCGTTTCTGGATAGCAGTTGAGATCTGGGCCATGTTCTAGGCTTCTCCCAAAGCCATTAGAACTGTATGTCGATCCAACACCCCGATCACCCTTCCTTCTTTATCCACAACTGACAACAGGCCATCCCCAGCACTAATTCGCGGGATTAGTGTCTCCAATTTCGTATCGCACTCTACTGATCCCTCGGTTGATAATTGTGTGCCATTCGCTGGCTGCATGATCGATTCGGCTGTTAGCACCTTCGCCCGGGGCACATCCTGAGTAAATTTGTAAACATAATCATTGACCGGATGGGCTACGATCTGTTCCGCTGTGCCAATTTGCACAATTTCCCCATCCTTCATGATGGCGATACGTTCTCCCAGCTTGATGGCTTCCAAGAAATCATGGGTGATAAAGATGATGGTCTTATTCAGCGTTTGCTGTAGGTTGAGCAACTCGTTTTGCATATCACGTCGAATCAATGGATCGAGTGCGCTAAACGGCTCATCGCAGAGCATAATCTCAGGGTCAACCGCCAGTGCCCGAGCTAAACCAACCCGCTGTTGCATGCCGCCACTCAATTCGTGAGGAAAATGATTTTCCCATCCTTTAAGCCCAACCAGTTCCAACACTTGCTGGCATTTAGCCCGGCGTTCAGCCAGATTTACCCCCTGCACTTCTAATCCATATCCCACGTTGTCTATTACCCGCCGGTGTGGAAAAAGACCGAACCGTTGAAATACCATGCTGATTTTATGACGGCGTAATTGTCGTAATTCGTCAGCATCCATGGCCGTTACATCCTCATCATCGATGATAACCTGTCCGGCTGTCGGCTCAATGAGGCGCGATAGGCAACGGACTAGAGTAGATTTGCCGCTGCCGGATAGACCCATCACGACAAAGATCTCGCCCTGAGCGATGTCCAGCGAGACATCGCGTACAGCAACCACATGCCCGGTTTCAGCCAATATCTCGCTCAACGAAGCAGCTCGATCCATTGACTCAAAAACGTATCGCGGATTTGGGCCAAAGATTTTCCAAATGTTGAGTAATCTTACTTTGCCTATATCATCCATGAATCGGGATTGAGTTGTACGTTAATTGTAAAATGAGATCGACGATTTGCGCACGACGCTCCGGATCTGGTGGCGCATATTGGTGCATTTCTGCAAACCATAACCCGTCGACCGCAAATCGCACCAAGGTTGCCCAAACGGGGTCCAATCCACTTTCTTCAATCTGCTGCTGCCAATCGACATATTTTTGCCGCATTAGTGCATGTGCGCTACTATATCGTTCCTCTGCCGCGAATAGACTCGCATATAGACTGGCATTTCCGGGATCAGTTATCTGTTCAATGGATGCTTTGGCATATGCCCGCAACCAGGCACCGGCATCATCCCCTTCCTCCTCTGCCAGTATTTTTAAGCGAGTCTCAAATTTTTGATTGTGATATTTAAACAGGGCTTCAACAAGTGATTCTTTATTGGGGAAATGGTAAAGGAGCCCACCCTTACTAAGGCCTACCTCGTCTGCTACGGATTCCAGGGTCAGGTTGGTCAGCCCCTCGCGCCGCAGGATGCGGCTGCAGGCCTCAAATACCAATTCGCGTGTCTCTGAGGCAGTTCTGCGCTGGTTCATTTAAGTTCTCCGTATCAAAGGCGAACCTAACTTCTCATATTGTTGTAATTGTCGGCGAGTGCCGTTCTAATGATCTTGCAGTTTTGTTTAGAGAGAATTCGACTTTCATGCCGACATCAATTTAACTAACCAATCGTTCGTTCTTGGCATGTTTATTAATTGTGATTAGAATAATGTGGCACCTTACTATACCATCTGGA
>DOXE01000120.1 GCA_003519205.1 Chloroflexota bacterium | reverse complement strand
AAAAAATACAAAAACATTTAGGAATCATGCGCTATTTAAATCAATATGGCCAACTCCTATACTTCTAGAACAGGAATTGTACCTGGAAACGTGCTATCCGTTTGGGTGACACCGGAATAAACAGAAGATTAATTCGCTATGCAAAAACTAAAGGAACATAAAACAGGTCAGGCGCTGGTTGAGTTTTCGCTGATACTGGTCGTGCTTCTGATGATCATCTTTGTCATTATCGAAGGTGGTCGTCTTTTTCAGGGCTGGGTTACTGTGCAGAATGCTGCCCGTGAAGGGGCTCGCTATGCAATAACTGGTCAATACGATCCGGCCTGCCTTGTCGACGTTCCTGCATGCCCAGATCCGCGTGTACAGTCAATAAAGGATGTCGCCACCACTGCTTCAACAGGCTTATCTATTGATCCTACGGCTGGCTTTGATGAGCCTCGATACCATGAAGTTGAGGTATTCGGCATCAACGAATATGATGCATGGCAAGAAGACTACGCTGGAAACGCTGGTAAAACTGTACTGGTGCGCGTAATTTATCGCATGCCAGTCATAACCCCCATGTTACGACCCATCGCCGAATCTGTGCCCGTAGTTGGTCAAGTTACGTTAAACAACGAGAATTTCGTCCAGGTAAACAATTCCAAGGCAGATAATACGCCACCCGATTTACCCCCTCCGCCAACCCCCGGCCCGCCAGTAGCGGACCTTCAAATTGAGAAAAGCGCTTCGCCACCAGTCGTACTCATCAATGAGCCGATTGATTATCTCTTGCGAATTACAAATTTTGGCCCCAAAGGAGCAAAAGGCATCGTTGTCGAAGATACACTCCCATCCGGTGTGACCTTCGTCTCAGCTTCGCCTATAGGGATTTGTACCCATGCTGCTGGTGTCGTTACCTGCAATCCCCCGGATCTTCCTCGTGGAGCAATTTATGATATCAATATCCGGGTCTCAGCGCCTTCCAGCCCTCCGCCATCNNAATACTCTAGTTGTCCTGGACCATACCGTTGCCGACCTCGAATTAGTCAGCAAAGATGATCTGCCGGATCCGGTCGTTGTCAACCAACAACTGAACTATACGATCGTCGTTCGAAATAATGGCGTGAACGATGCCACGGCCGTAACCGTAATGGACACTTTGCCCGCTGGTTTGACCTACCTTAGTTCATCGCCAGGTTGTATCTATAGCTCCGGTACAGTTGCTTGTGCCTTGGGGGATTTAGCGGTTGGTGCAACAACATCTGTTGATATCCAGACAACCGCGCCATCATCGACCGGCCTCATCGTCAATACGGCCACGGTCTCGGCCAATGAAGCCGATCCGAACATGGGCAACAATTCCTTAACCGAATCGACCACCATTTCGCCGGAATGGACCGACCTTTTTGTGACAAAAATGGATTCACCGGATCCAGCGCCCGTGGGTCAAAATCTCCTCTATTCCATTCAAGTAGGGAACAACGGTCCCGGCGATGCAACAAATGTTACTATTACTGATGTTTTACCAAACTCGGTAACTTTGGTCTCGGCTACCCCGACCCAAGGAAGTTGTAACCCGCCAGGCAACCCTGTCGTCTGCAACCTGGGTACCATCCTGGCCACTAATCTTGCCAATATAAATGTCGTTGTTAAACCTAACAATACAGGCACCATCTCTAACCAGGTAACGGTATCTGGTGATCAGGCTGATCCCAATACCGTTAACGACAGTAGTACGGCAACGACGACCATTGCGCCGACAGCCGACCTGTCCATTACTAAATCGGCCACCCCTCCTTCTCCACCAGGAGCAGTGGCCGGGGAAATCCTCAGCTACCATATCGTAGCCACGAATAATGGCCCATCTCCAGCCACCAATGTTCAGGTTATCGACGCCCTTCCGATAGACGTGAGCTTCATTAGCGTTACAACCAACAAGGGAAGTTGTCTCCGAACGGGTGCCACGATTACCTGTAATTTAGGCAATATGGCCGTCGGTGCAACTGTTGACATTGACATTCGGGTCATCCCCCAGCAAGAAGGCGTCATTAATAATTCCGCTTCTGTAACCGGTAGCCAATACGACCCTAACCCGGTGGACAATACGGCCAGAGATACTACCACGGTAGGTGAACCGATAACGGCGTTCATTACGCTAGATCCAGTCTGCGGTGATGCAGGCTCTTCTTTGGTAGTCAACGGGTTCAATTGGCCCAGCAATGGCAATAAGGACGTCACCATTTACTGGGATGTTGAGGCTGTCGGCAACCAATTAGGAGTGGTGGCTAAGAACGGTGCGGTATGGTCGAAGACGGTAAGCGTGCCTGCCGGTGCCACGGATGGGGTCTATTCCATCCTGGCCAAACGACAAAATGTCCTCGTCAGTGCTGATTTTACGGTTCCTTGTCCAGCGCCTAACTTGATAACAACACAGCCAACTCTGATTAGTCCAACCCCAGTGAAGACCGGAGATCCGGTGTCTTTTGAGGTGGACATCAGTAATATCGGCGACCTGGATGCCATCAGTCAGTTCTTTGTTGGGCTTTACTTCGATCCGCCTGCTCCCCCTGATCCAACCACCACTCACTTACCGCAAAACTATCGGGCAGAGTTGGTGGCTGTGAGTGGATTAGCAGTAGGGGCAAGCCAGACCGTATCCATGACGGCCGACAACGGCTTCGACCTGCCCGGAACGCATGATGTTTACGTCGTGGTCGATTCAGATCCAGGACCGATGGGTATTATCGATGAGCGAGATGAAACGGATAATATTTCTCCCGTTCTACAGCTTGACATTGAAGCCGGAACGGTCATCACCCCTCCAGGAGGGACAATTACCCCGACGGCTACACCAGGAACGCCCGGTAGTTTAATCGGACAGGCTTTTTTGACGACGTCCGGGGGTCAGACGCTACCCCAGGCAGGCGTGGAAGTGCGGGTCTATGAATCGGTGAGTGGTGCCCTAACTGGAATCACCTATACCGACACGGAAGGCAGCTACTTCTTCACGGCTATGAACCCAGAAGATTATACCATCTCGGCTTGCATCATCATCGACGCCAAAAGCTACAGCTATACGGTTACCGGGGTTTCGGTGTTGGCCGGCTTGGTGACGATTGAAGATCTATATCTCGAAGCCGGAACTTGTAGTTAGTTTTCATCCAAAGCAACTAATCGACTAGAGTGAAAAATACTGATGGTTAGAGAGAAGAAAAGATTAAAAGCCACTTACTTGTTTATTGCTTTATTGGTAACTGTCATCTTTTCTGTATGGATCATCGAGACAGTTGCCGCCAATTCCGCAAAGCCAAGTGCCCCGGACGATCTAGGGACTGCTCAAAAGATGTCGACTACTTCTTTTAACGGGGCTTTTGTGCCGGTTCTTAAAGCCGATAAAAACGGCCGGCTTTTATTAGCCTATAACCATAATACCTCTACTGTCGAAAATCCATCTTTCAACCCTTATTATCGGGAGTCGACGAATGGAGGAGGGACTTGGAGCGAACCCTCAGCTATACAACTTGGGGGCAACAATATGTTGGAAGTGACCTTCGCTTTCGACAGCAACAACGTCGCCCATGCGGTATGGCGAACCCAATATGAGATATGGCATGCTCCTGAGAATGGCTGGCCCGCCAGTGCCAAAAGCAATCAGGTCAAATCAAACACTGGAGCATTGGTTTTTAGCCCAGATATAGCCGTCAGTCCCGACAATACTTTGCACGTCGTATGGGCTCAAGAAAACAAGATATTCCACACATTTTCAAAAGATGGCGGTCAAAACTGGAGTACTCCCTATCCCTTGTCCCCAGGTACCGGGCAATTAAAGTCAGATGTGCCAGATGTAGAAGTTGACCACCTAGGAAATGTCCATGTTGTTTGGGAAGAAAGGATCAGCTTAATTCCACCTGTAAATCATGAAATCCATTATAAGAAAGGGACCTTGTCAGGGGGTAGTATGACCTGGAGTCCATCGCCGAAAGTGCTCTCCCCAGGGGTTGATGTCGCAAAAGTGCCAGCTATTCATATCAATGGCGATGTCATTCACGTTGCATTCGCAGATCGCATATCAAATATCACCCAATATGCATATTATGTTAATGCTACGCTTAGCTCGAACTGGAGCGCTCCGCTAGATATAACACAAGGCGAGCCTTTGGTAATGAATACCAACATTCCTTTTGTACTCATGCCATCTTTAGATTCATGTAGCAGTGACGTTCATGTTCTTTTTCACGGTGCTCTTGCCGAAAACCACAGTGAAAGGATCATGGGTGTAGAAAGTGGTGACAATTTTACTAGTAGGGATCAGATAACTGAAGGGCAGTCTCGTACCATTCGTCCTTCGCTTGCTTGCACCGGAGGAATGCTCCACGTGGTTTATGAAATCATCCAAATACCTAATGAAATACACCACATTTATTACGTAGCAGAAATGGCAAATGCGGTCTACTTACCAACATTGCAAACCCATTAAAAATGGATGCTTATCTAGCTGAGAAAGTTAAAAGACAAGAAAGAGAGGAGATCAGGTACTCGTCAATATGAGACGTATAACGAAGTTACTCATTGGATTATTGGTCATTTTGTTAGTTTCTGCCGGTATTCTATGGTTGTTCTGGCGGTACCAGCTAATACCTCTCGAAACGCTGGTGCTACCATCGCCGGCCGGCGAAACAGTTGTCGATGACGGGTCGGGCACAAGGATGACGGCCAAAAACGCCTATGCTGTGGCTGAACCGCTAGCCCAAGGCTGGGCAAATGATGCCCGTCTAATCAGCACACAAGCTACTTTTGAACCAGGGTCCGATATTCAGAGTGGTGAAGGGGATTGGACCCTGGTCTTTTACTCGCCAGAAAAGTTTTCAACTGCACTTATTTCGGTAATGGAGAATAAAGCCACTTTAATCAACGAACGTAATGCGACTCAGAACCCGGTTCTACATGAGTTGGATGCCTGGCAAATTGATAGCCCAAATGTAGTTAACCAGATGTTAAAGGAGGGTGGTGATGAGTTTCTACGTTCCCAGCCAGGCGCCGTATTGGTCCTTTCATTGGATATGGAAGGACAAGGAGGTTGGAAGGGCAGATTTATTCATAAAGAGACTCGCCGGACATTTACCGTTCAGCTTGGAGCTGAAAAAGGTGAGGTTATCGCCGTTCAGCAGACTGGATAAGGCTGGAAAAAAGTAAGAGCAGCCCTCCGTGAATGGCTAGAGCCCGGCGAGTGGAGGCATAATCATCGTGTACCAACGGAATAATCATAATATTATCAAATCAGAATATGGACAAAGCCTCCTCGAGGTGGCTATCTTCTTGCCCATATTGATCTTCATTTTGGCTGGAGCTGTGGAGGTTGCCAATCTGCTCAATACTCAAAATAAAGTGACGACGGCCGCTCGCTCGGCCGCCGGTTTTGGGTCAGCCAATTTCGATCGAGATGATTGGACAGGTACCGCCATGGCCATGGGTCAGGTGGCCATGAACACGGTCACCGAAACGTTAAACCTGGACGATTCCCTCTGGGATGTCTGGTCTATTCAAGCCGTGACCAACGAAAATGGCGATGGGTTCGATACTTTTGAGGCCACCCATGCTTATGGCTTGAACAATGTGATCACTGCGGCCGACTGGACAGCCATCGAAACCGAGATTCAGACAGATATGTTGTCTGAACTGCAATCGATAGGAGTGGAAAATGCGGCCGATCTNNTGCCCACTTTTACCGATCAGCGTTCGACTCAACCAATACTCCGCCTATCCCACAAATTGGACACCAGATCTCCAGCTTAACAGCACCATCTACCCATCTGATGGTGTCATGATTTTCCCGGATGGCAACGGCCCACACGAATTTGAATTTCCCGTTCCTGCCCCGGTATACGTGAATCAGGCCAGCGCCCCTGCCCTCAGAAGCAGTTCCTTTCAAAGAAACTGGCCTGGCGTGCCATTGCGGGATGCCGTA
>DOXE01000295.1 GCA_003519205.1 Chloroflexota bacterium | reverse complement strand
ACGAAGGCATCGTCTACATCCACCTTGCCCATACCAGAACCATCGGGTAGTTCGCGCTCCTCAATGAAGGTCTTGGTGTATGCGCTGATGCTTTTGACGTCGCCGACCAGGTAATGGGCCAGATCGATGATGTGGGCACCCAGGTCGCCTATTGCACCGCTACCGGCCACTTCTTTATCCAGGCGCCAGATCTTCTTCTCATTATAATGAGGCANNTTCTCGCACAGGACATGTTTGCCAGCTTCAGCGGCGGCGATGCATGGTTCAGCATGGGAATCATTCGGGCCACCATTGTCGAAGAGTTGAATGTCGGGATCATTCACCTGTTCGCGCCAGTCGGTCGTGTACTTTTGGTAGCCAAAGCGTTTGGCCGCTGCAGCAACCCCCTTCTCGTCTCGACCACTGACCGACACCAGTATAGGAACGGCCGGTGGTGGATACATCATGTAGGGAATTGTTTTAAAGGCGTTGGAGTGAGCTTTGCCCATAAAGGCATAGCCCAGCATACCGACACCAACTTCTGGGGCTTCGCCTTCAACAGCCTCCCCAGCCATGGTCGTGAATCCGGATTTCTCGCTCATCGAATTTCTCCTTAATCACTCAGATGAAAATGCAGCGTCAAAGGCCACCTCGGAAGGGGCAAAGTCCTGGCTGCGTACCATATCCAGCGCCTCCGGTGCACCCCACTCCCGGTCCATGCCTGAGTCTTCCCACTCAATAGATAGTGGACCCTGGTAGCCGATCCGATTTAAAGCGCGAATGATGGGATCCCACTCCACGTCTCCCCGGCCTGGGGACACGAAATCCCATCCCCGACGAGGATCGCCAAAGTCAAGATGCGAAGAAAGGATGCTATTGCGCCCGTTTAACTGGACACGGGAATCCTTTACATGGACGTGGAAGATGCGATCGGCAAACTCATCAATAAACAGCACTGGATCGACGAATTGGTGGATGAAGTGGCTGGGATCGAAGTTAAAGCCAAAGTTAGGATGGCCGTCCAGAGCGTCCAAAGCCCTCTGTGCAGTGATGATATCGTATGCGATCTCTGTTGGATGCACTTCGAGCCCGAATTTAACGTCGTTTTCGGCAAAGACTGCCATAATTGGTAACCATCGTTTGGCAAAATCTTCATAGCCCACATCAATGTCCTCTTGAGATGTCGGCGGGAAGAAGTATAGTTTTGACCAAACGCTGCTACCGGTGAATCCGTTCACGACATCCACGCCAAACAGCCGAGCCGCCAGGCCCGTGTTCATGACCTCTTGGGCCGCCCGCTGACGCACACCTTCAGGATCTCCATCTCCCCAGACGTAGCCGGGCAGAACACCTTTGTGACGGTGATCGATGGGATCATCACAAACGCATTGCCCAACCAAATGGGTGCTAATGGCAAAACATTTTAGATTATATTTATTGAGAATATCCCAACGGCTTTGTACATAGCTGTCTTCCGAGAGTGCCTTATCAACCTCGAAATGATCACCCCAGCAGGCCAGCTCAAGGCCGTCAAAGCCCCACTGACTGGCCTTTTCGGCCAGGGTTTCCAGAGACAGGTCAGCCCATTGGCCTGTAAATAATGTAACTGGTCTAGACATTTTGTCCTCCTAAACAATTAACATAAAGTGAAAAAGTAATGCGTAACAGATGTCATGCTGGCGAGATCACTTTGCAGCCAGGGATATCACGTAGGATGCGTTCCGGACCGGCCGGCGCATAAACGACGAGCAACCGCATCGGTTCCCAGCCGGTATTTAGTGTCGAATGGTAAATATCGGCCGGGATGTAGATAGATGCCCCCGGCCGCACTTTGACCGGCGGTTGGTCGTCCACCATCTGTTCGCCCTCGCCAGACATGACGAAAATGATCTCTTCTGAGCCCGGATGATTGTGCCGCTCGTGCCCTTTGCCCGGTTCAAGAACCACCATTCCAAAGCTAAACCGCTCCGCTTCGGTAACCTGTGGCTCACTCAGGATCTTGACGGTGCCCCAGTCAAAGACCAGGGAATCCACGTCCTCACCGTAAGTAATGTAACCAGAACCAACTTTTTGCATTTCCATCCCTCCTTAAGTGATGCCGGTCTTATAGCCTCAATGATTTAAATAAGCGGGCCTGGTTCTCAATGGCCGGTTCGGTGGCCAGACGTTCGATGCTGGAAGCGCCAAAAAAACCGCTGATGCCATCGGTATTGTCTAAGATGAATTGGACATCTTCCGGTTCGGCGATAGGTCCGCCATGGCAGAGCACGATGACCTCCGGATTAACTTCTTTGGCTGCATCATGCATGGCCTGGACGCGCTTGGCCGATTCTTCCAGGGTCAAAGCCGTTTCGGCACCTATGGCACCCTTAGTCGTCAGCCCCATGTGTGGCACCAGCACATCTGCCCCGGCTTCAGCCATCTTTCTAGCCTCATCTGGCGTGAAGACATAAGGGCAGGAGAGCATGTCCAGTTTATGAGCTTCACGAACCATTTCAACCTCGAGATCGTAACTCATGCCGGTCTCTTCCAGGTTGGTGCGCATCAGGCCATCAAAGAGGCCGACGGTGGGGAAATTTTGGACGCCGTCGAAACCCATTTCTTTCAATTGCCGAAGGAACACAGGCATTAAACGAAAGGGATCCGTGCCGTTTACGCCGGCTAAAACCATGGTGTCTTTGACGACTGGCAACACTTCCCCAGCCATCTCCACCACGATGGCATTCGCATCTCCGTAAGACAACAAGCCAGCCAAGCTACCTCGCCCAGCCATCCGATATCGTCCTGAATTGTAGATGATGATCAAGTCAACGCCGCCACGCTCGGCAAATTTGGCCGAGATCCCGGTGCCAGCCCCGGCACCGATGACGGGTCTGCCTTCGGTTATATTATTTCGCAAGCGACGTAGTGCTTCGTCTCGGGCAATAAATGGCATAACTCAAATCCTCTTTTTGGAGCTGAAATACCCGGTTTCTATGGCATTTTAATATGCCAGACCCGGTATCGGCTCAAATTATCTCTGTTTCAAAAATTCCAATAACTTATTGGTTACGGATTCGGCAAAGGCCTCGTCGTTTATGTTGTTATCCAGCTCATAGACTGGGATATCCGGCCGGGTATGTTTTTTGATCGCCTCGAATAGAGCCTGATTGGCTTCCGGCCACCAGAATTCTTTCCCCGGCGCATCGAGCATGGATACGCCTTGTAATGGCAAAAAGAAGGCCACGGGACCCAGGGAGGCATTGGCTTTTTCGGCCAATATCCGGCCTAACTCGGCGTTTTCCTCCGGCGTAGTTCGCATTAATGTCACGTTAGGGTTCCACTGATAGAAAAGCCGATCATTATATTTCTGTGGCACAGTTTCGCGAGCCCAGAAATTAGCCATATCCAGGCAGCCAGGGGCGATGACTTGTGGGATGCCTCGAGCAGCTGCTGCATCCAGCCGCTTTGCTCCGGCCGAAAGCACACCACCCACCAATTCATCAGCCCATTCGGTGGCGGTAACATCCAGGGATCCAGCAAAGTAGCCATCGGCGATCAAGCTTTCCATCGTCCGCCCACCGGTTCCAGTGGCATGAAAGACCAAAACTTCGTATCCTTCGGCTTCCAGGGCTTCCCGGCAACGGTCGACGAGAATGGTCGTATTACCAAACATGGAGGCGGCGATCAGCGGTTTTTCGTCGATATCAGGCGGAGTAGTTTCCACCATGCCGATCATAGCCCCCACGGCATTGGCGTAGATGCGGGCGCTGATCCGGTTGATGCCAGCTACGTCGACCACAGAGGGGAACATGACCACATCCCTGGAGCCTACGTAAGGACCGGTATCAGCCCCGGCCAGGGTGCTGACCATGACCTTAGGAATTCCGACCGGCAGCGCCCTCATGGCAGATGTACCAATGATGGTACCGGCCGACCCCCCCATGCCAAAAACGCCGTCGACCTGGCCATTTTGGTATAGCTCTTGGATGATGACGGCCACACCCTCGGTCATAACGGCAATGGCCTCACCCCGGTCTGCCCTCGCTCGTAAAGCACCCAAGCTACTACCACCAGCAGCCGCGACCTGAGCAACAGGGATATCCGCCTCGAATGAAGGCTCGCCGATAACACCGGTGTTGATAACCAGCACCCTGTGGCCTTGGTCCTCAATGGCTTCTTTGACGAAGGCGAATTCTGGGCCTTTGGTATCAAGAGCGCCGATGACTACGATTGTTTTGGCCATGATCATGCCCTCTGTTCAGGAATCAACTTTGTTTTTCAAGCTAATAATTCACTCAAGAAAGCCAAGCCATCTTTTGCCAGGTCATCCTGGCTGTCAGCCAATGGCCGCCAGATGGCTGCGGCCCGGGCAATCGACTTCACCTTAGCCGTGAATGACTCGATGACCACCGGCCCATCGTAGCCAATGTCTTTTAATGCCCCAGCAACTTCATCCCAGGTTATATTGCCGGAACCTGGCGCTCCACGATCGTTCTCACAAGCGTGCAGGTGAATGAGGTGGGAGCCAGCTGCCCGAATCGCATCTCCCAGCGATTTCTCTTCGATGTTCATATGAAAAGTATCAAGCATGATCTGGCAGGCGGGATGATCCACCCGATTCACAACATCCAAGACCTGG
>DOXE01000393.1 GCA_003519205.1 Chloroflexota bacterium | reverse complement strand
ATGATCTCGCCTTGAGCTCGTTGTATTTCCTCCATGGCCGCTTTTAATCGTTCCTCAAATTCGCCCCGGAACCGGCTACCGGCGATCATCGCTCCCAAATCAAGGGATACAACGCGCTTGTTTAGCAGATTTTCTGGGACGTCGTTCTCGTTGATCTTCTGGGCCAGGCCTTCGACGATGGCTGTTTTTCCTACTCCAGCGTCGCCGATCAAAACTGGATTGTTTTTGGTACGGCGGCTGAGTACCTGAATGACACGCAAGATTTCTTGATCCCGGCCGATAACTGGATCCAGCTTGCCCTCGACGGCCAGTTGGGTCAAATCGCGGCTGAATTTTTCCAACGTACGATACCGGCTTTCCGCCTGCCGGTCAGTCACCCTTTGGCCACCGCGCAGGCTTTTGATGCCTTCCAGCACCCGCTCTCGGGAAACGGCGAATTCTTGCAAGATACGTGCCGATGGCGTGTTTCGCTCGCTCAGAATCGCTAAAAAAATGTGTTCGGTCGAAATGAACTCATCTTTTAGGCGATTAGCCTCGCCTTGAGCTAACTCAAGGACCGTACGGATACGGGGGGTATAAAATATCTGGCCAACCCCACCGCCATAAACGGCTACTTTAGGGCTTGACTTGAGCTCCTCATCCACCCTCGATTGCATTGCTGCAACGTCAACGTTAAGATGGTCCAAGAGTTGAGGCACCGCACCGTCATTCTGCTCTAGCAAGGCCAGAAAAAGGTGTTCGGTGTCAACCTGGGTATGGCCATAACGTTGAACGATCTCGTAAGCACGAGCGGCCGCATCTTGGGCTCGCTCGGTAAATCTGTCAAATCGCATCTTTTTAACCTCTTCAATGATATACTTGTATGTTGCCAGTATATCCGATGACAGTATGATTCCTATTAGATCTTGCCCTCACCAGACGCGAATCCCTTCCCCTTCGAAGCCATCTCCCCAGGCCATGATCCTGTGAGGTGTGATCTCCACTAGTCGCCAGTCAGCGTCTTCGTCGTAGCGAAAATCCCATTCATATTTGTTGAAAAAATACTCGCCCAACTTATCACTGGTCTTACGATCGGTTGCATGGGCTTCACCCTCCAAGATAACCACACTTTCGGTGTCGGGTAGGGCAAGGGCCACGGCCTGGTTAAAACGCAAGTTTGTAAACTTCTGGGTATCGGTACCGGTGGCGATATAGACTCGGTCGTTCAGCCACACATACCATACTGGCGTCATGTGCGGGCGCCCATCTCTACGGACCGTCACAATCCAAATGGTCATCTCCCGTCCCAGGCGGGCTTCCAGGGTGCGCCATCGCGCCAGGTTACGTTTCATTCATTAAGGATTATACTATCTTCCCCTTAATGATCGATAAGGGGGTAGTTACCAATGACAAGTGTCTTGGGCTATTGCCGAGTCCCGGGCTCTAAGAGCCCATTAGAAACACCTGCAGATGGCCGGTTTTATCCCAATAACTCTTCAGAATGGGAAAGGAATAACCCAATAATCGTTCAGATAAAACAGTCAATTTATCCGGGTTACCCGTTGTATAAGCGATGACCCTTCCGGGGACTGATGCACTTCCTAGCAAATCACGTTGCTTAAGGAGTCGCTCTACCTGCCGGGCTACTGCCGGGGCCGGATCGATGATGGCCACGTCAGGGCCGGCTACCTGACTAATAAGAGATAGAACAAAGGGATAATGGGTACAGCCGAGGATGAGGGTATCAATGCCAGACGCTAACATGGGATCAATGGCTTTGTGTAATATTCGCTCGGTTTTGGATCCGCTAAGATGGCCAGCCTCGATCTGTTCGACCAATCCCTGGCATGGATCTTCGAAAGAGATTACTCCCTGGGCATAGCGAGCCAACAGGTTAGCATAACGAAGGCTACCGAAGGTTCCCTCGGTGGCTAAAATACCAATCTTGCCTTTTTGGCTGTAGACTGCGCCAGGTTTAACGGCCGGTTCCATGCCTACAAAAGGAGTATCAGGAAAATTCGTCCTTAGATAAGTCAGCGCAGCGGCCGAAGCCGTATTACAGGCTACGACGATGAGTTTACTGCCTTGATTTATCAAAAAACGAGTGATTTCTGCGCTGAACTGATGTATCTCTGTCGCCGGGCGGGGACCATAGGGCACATGAGCCTGATCGGCAAAGTATATGAGATATTCATGAGGTAGAAGGGCTTTAATGTGGCGAAGAACCGACAAGCCTCCCACGCCTGAATCCAGGATGCCGATTCCTTGTTTTTGTTCGGGAGTCACACCTGCAATTATATAATCATGTCTGGGGCTGGCGAGTGGCTGCTTTTACAAATCCTTTAAAAAGAGCCAGCATCGCGGGATCATCGCCTATTAGATTCTCTGGATGCCATTGAACGCCNNACAAGACTTAAGATATCTTCCCATAAGGTTCCCCCCAGGGCTACGTTCATAACTTGAATACCGCGACAGATGGCAAAAATCGGCTTGCTTTGGCTCACAGCGGCCCGGGTCATAAAGATCTCGGTCCGGTCTCTGGTTGGATCAATCCCCCACATCCTCACCTTCTTGTGACCATTGTAAATTTTTGGTTCTACATCCCCGCCGCCAGGCAACAAAATGCCATCAACACGATCAAAAATT
>DOXE01000391.1 GCA_003519205.1 Chloroflexota bacterium | reverse complement strand
CAACCCTGGCCAAAGCGTACACGACGGCCGAAGCGCAGGTAAACACCCTATACACAATATTAGAAGAGCTAGGAGCGGATTGGAAATTGCGCATCCAGCAAATGGAAATCGACGAAGAATCAGGCACAACTGCCCTTTATCAGGATCTTTATAAGGATGGCATTGATGCACTCGACGAAGAAACCTTGACTACGGTCATCAGCCGGGCATCATACCTGAATGGCGAAAGCAAGTGGGTTGTTCCTCTGTATGTCAGCCATTTTGCCGATTCTGAGAAAGTGGCTGCCATGGGCACCAAGATCATCTCGGTTTCGGTAGAGAACATCGAAAAACTAGTGCCTTTGATAGAATTATTTACGGGCAAGGTCCGCAAAAAGAAAGCTCCGAAGAAGAAAACGCCCAAGCCACGTCCAATACAACCACCTGAACCAGTTAAACAAATGTCTGGGAGGGAGGAGCAATTCACTTACACCAGCGAACTTAAAGCTTTGCATCTCCGGCGTGGTTTCATCAATCTGACTCCCGAGCATTGGCCGTTCTTCGCGGTGAATGTGCGCACCGAAACCCGGCCGGTGACCATTCATTATGGTGAACTAAAAGATGAAAAGAGCTCCGTATGGCGTCTGGTTCAAAATGACCAGGCCCGCATTGCTCTCTCTCCAACCGTCCATCATTGGTTGGAAGAGAATTTTGACGTTCATGATTTCATCCAGGTGACAGCCGTTAAAAAGAGTCAAGACGAAATTCACATCACCCTGGCGCCTATAACATAGCCGAAGATCGTAGCATGTCAGTGTACGGTTTTTTAACCAAGACCAATTATCATACCGGCCGTTCCAAATTTGTCCCCGGCTAGTGCTATAGAACCATTGAATCGAAAGCCATCAGATCGTATTGTGATACTGGATATTAATCTGTTTGCCGTGAAGGGATCAAAATAACGGCTACAGATAATGAAAATAACCCAGAGTGAATCTCAAAATGCAGTTTACTCAACTAAAATAATCTGGAAAACCCGTTCTAGAATATAGCCTTGTGACTGAATCAAATGGAGGCGGACCGATGGCCCTAGCAGACGTTGCACCAGCAACCTATCAAAAGATCGATGGATGGCAGCCACCCCAATTGGATAATCCCGGTAGCACTGGCCTGACCCATGGTTTTCTGGCTGACCTGGCCCTGAAAATCATGTACTTTCGGGGTCAAATCACTGGTAGCGAGATAGCCGACGAATTGAAGTTGCCATTTCAGACGGTGATGTTACCGATCATGTCTTTTCTGCGACGGGAGCAAATGTGCGAGGTAAAAGGCTCTACTGGCCTTGCTGCCGCCAGCTTTGAGTATGTCATTACATCCAAAGGCAGCACCCGGGCACGCGAACAACTCGATCGTAGTGGCTATGTGGGCGCTGCGCCTGTTTCCTGGAAACAATACGTCGCCTCCATCAAAGCCCAGGGAACGCGAAAACTGCGGGTCGATCCGCGGATGATGGACCAGGGTTTATCCCATCTTGTGCTAGATGATCGCATGGTGAATAAGATCGGTCCGGCCGTGAATTCCGGCCGCTCGATGTTTTTATATGGCCCTCCGGGCAATGGTAAAACGACCATCGCCGAAGGCATTGGCCACCTCGTGCTTGGGAATGATATGTATATACCCTATTCCGTGGAGGTCGACGGGCATGTCATCAAAGTCTATGATGAAATCAACCATGTGGCCGTAAAAGAGGATGAATTGACGGCTAAAGGGCCGGTAGGAACTGCGGCTGGTTTGGATAAGCGCTGGATTAAAATTCGCCGGCCAGTCATTATGGTGGGTGGTGAACTGACGATGGACGGCTTAGATCTGGTGTATGATCCAAACACCAGGTTTTATGAAGCCCCATTTCAGATGAAGGCCAATGGGGGCATGTTCCTCATCGACGACTTTGGGCGCCAGCAGATCCGGCCACGCGATCTACTTAATCGCTGGATCGTGCCTATGGAGAAAAACGTCGATTTTCTCTCACTGGCTACCGGGAAAAAAATCGAGGTTCCCTTTGCCGTCCTGTTGGTCTTTTGCACCAACCTGCCGCCAGGTGATCTAGTGGACGAAGCCTTCTTACGGCGGATTCGCCACAAGATCGAAGTTATCTCTCCGACTTTTGACGAGTATCGAGAGATATTCAGACGGCTGTGCGAGATACGCAAAGTCCCTTACGACGATCAAGCCGTCCGTTATCTGTTGCAGGAACATTATATCAAGAAGAACCGCAAACTTCGGGGTAGCCATCCGCGTGATATCGTAGACCAGGTATTGGATATTAGCAGTTATTTAGGCATCGAGCCCAGGCTATCTAAGAATATGCTCGATCAGGCAGCGGAGGCCTATTTCGTCGACTTGTAGGTTCGACTACTGTCACTCTTGTCACATCGTAACAACTGAACAGGCAAACCAGATTGGCGCAAAAATCAGCCTAACCCTTGTCCCGGCCGATCACACACCATAGAATTCATCAAATTCTTCATCAAACCGTTTGGAAAAGTAAATAAACCTGACGCTTCACCTAGGCAGGTTGGTATTGATGAAAACCAAGATCATCCTGAATCCATATGCAAATCGTTGGGGCGCTCTGGCGAAGGTTCCGGCAATCGAAAATGCCCTTCGTGAAGCCGGGTTAGATTTTGACCTGTTCTTGATGTCCAGACCCGGTGACGGCACAAGGGAGACAATAACTGCCATTGGCGATGGTTACGAGGCCATTATTGCTGCCGGTGGGGATGGAACGGTAAGTGAGGTAGTCAATGGTTTGATCAGCGCGGCCGGAGATAAGCCCACCAAACCAATGGGCATTTTACCTTTTGGCACTGGGAATGATTTTAGCGACATGGCCCGGGTACCCCGGGATTTAGTTGCGGCCGTGAATACGATCGTCGACGGTAAGACGCGACAAATCGATGCCGCTCAAGTGATTGCCGACGATCGGCGTCATTTTTTCGGCAACAATTGTGCCTTAGCCATGGAACCTGTGGTGACGATTGAGAACATCCGGTTAACCCGTTTATCCGGAAACATCCGCTACGCCGTGGCTACTTTGAAGGCGCTTCTTAAATTGCAGGCTTGGCAGATGAAAATCACCTGGGACAGTAGCGAATATGAAGGATTCATCTATTTGCTATCGGTCTGCAATAGCCCGCGCACTGGCGGCATATTTCAGATAGCTCCCCTAGCCAGGATGGATGATGGTATTCTGGACATTGTCTTTGTCCCCAAAGTCCCAAAGACGAAGGTCTTGTCATTAGTTCCCCGTCTGCTCAGCGGTTCGCACATTCAACAGCCAGATGTCACTTATGTTCGAACGACACAGCTCTTAATCAAAAGCGATCCCGGCACCCCNNGTTGGTCATATCTTGATAGAGCCTTCGCAGGTTGGCCTGGTGAAGATCGCTCACAAAACCATTCAGTGGAATCCGAGATTTACCACAGCTTTCGATCGAGATATTTTCAAGGGTGGCCATTGGCTCATCACGTGACAGGATCCCTTCGACGGCTCTCTTGATATTCGAGAGATAGGCTAGATCGCTTTGAAGTAATTCTTGAACTTCACCTCTGAGTATCACTTCCCCGTGGCCCTGGACGACGGAATCCAGGCTCATTTCCATCATCTTTTTTATCGTCTGGACGAGAGCATCATAGCTACCGTCAAAAATGGTCGGCACGGGCATAATTGTATCGGAAGCAAACAAGATCCGTTCATTAACCACCAAGACGCTAATGAGGTCCGGGCTATGGCCCGGGAACGGCAATAGCCGAACGGTCTTACCACCAAGATGGATATTCAGGTGACCCTGCTCAAAAATCAAGTCCGGCAATATGATCTCCACGTCTTCAAATTCAGGAGATTGAGATTTCATTTGTTCCAGACCTTCGCGACCGGCCGTATCTAACAATTGGCGGCACCGAGCGTGACAAACTTTTTGTGCTCTGGGAAATTGGTAGGTGCCCAAAGTGTGATCTGCATGGTAGTGGGTGTTGATGACGTATCGAACCGCCATTCCCAGCCGGCTCTCGAGAAAGTGCCGGATCGCCTTCGTCTCCTCCGGGTAAAAGAGCGTGTCTATTAAAATGACACCCTCGTTAGTTAAGATAGCACCAGCCGTCACCTGGGCATAACGACGACTCGTAAAAACGTAGATGTCGTCGGCGATACGCTCGCGAACCATGTACAAATCCCTCAACATATAAAAGCCCCTGATAAAGGATCAGAGGCTTGAAACAAAATCAATAAGGGTGATTGGTTATCCCGGCTTTCAGCTTGCGGTACCAACAAATGCTCCAAAAATACAGCCCCGCCATGCCGTGTGGGCATCTTTTGTTGGGACCTGCAATGGCAGGTGGGAATCTTATCGGGAGGTTACTGCCTTGCGGGCGCTACTACATCCCCTCGCCGTATTTTAATTCCCTTTAAAAGAAGCGTTGGCTCAACGCGAGAAGCCCATCACGCACACAGCAGGGTTCAATGATGATCCTAGCACAATCAGAAGGGCTGCGCAAGATTAAGTCCACCCTACAAAGATACTATTCCAAGACCTCACCCATGTTACTCACGCATCCTTCACAGGATCGAATTGACAACTGAACCAATACAAACAGCAAATAAGACAACAGTCAAGTATATGTTTGAAGATATGAACAGAGTACGGGCGTTCCGGGGCGTTGGATTACGGATGAGACGGATGTTGCGAACGATCATATCGAAGGTGACGATGGCTACCGGAATGAAGTATGCCAGGCCTAATTGAGGGGTCAACGTCAACAAAAGAGCCACAAAGCTGGCCGCCCCTGTATGCAAAAACACCCACCATGAAGCTGTCCGAGGGCCGGTGTGGACCGGCAACATGGGTACTTTGGCCTTGGAGTAGTCTTCCTTATACATGATGGCCAGACTCCAAAAATGGGATGGCGTCCAAAGAAAAACTAATAAGGCCAATGTAATAACACCTGGATCCTGCCAATTACCGGCGGCTGCACCCCCACTCATAACCGCAGCGCTACCGGCCGCACCGCCAATCACGATGTTAAGCAAGGTGCGGGGCTTGAGGTAAAGGGTATAAAGTCCAACGTAGATGAAAGCTCCCAAACAGAGAAAAAAGGACAGGGCTGGATTAAATGGCAGGATAATTAATGGCGGGATAATCACCATGATCACACTGGCCCATAGAGCCCAACTTGGCTGGACCATTCCAGTCACCAGCGGGCGNNGACCGGCCGAGCCAGAAGCCGCTAACCCGCCAGCAACGATAACCAGTACCAACGAGCCTATTCCCGGCCAACCACTGGCTCCGAGGAAAGCGCCGCCGATCGCTGCCATGACCAGCAAGGTAACGACCCGGGATTTGAATAACACGGAGAACGTTTGCAGGTTCGCACGCCAACCCCTGACTTGCGCCTTGATTTGAGTGCCGGTAAAAACGCTAACCGGGCTTTCCTGTTTGGCTAAGTTTGACAAAATATTAAACCTCCAGCGGGCGGAATTATACGGTCTGGGTTAAAACCCATCAAGAATCCTCGCAATAGAACCTACACCACTATACTCTACTTGAATTATTGGCCACAAGAACAAAAGTCTCTGACCTTCAAGTTAGACTGTAAATGAGTGAATTATCGTCTTAAAGTGGGAAAAATTTGTGTCGGATAGAGCAGGACGACAAATCGATTCTAGGTAGGATAATCTATGCCGGCCTCGTCCCAGACAGCTTCCAGGAACCAACGTGGCGCACGAGTTTTCAAATCGCCTTCTAAATCGATGATTGGTTTCAGTTGCACATGACCGATGGGCAGTTGTTTACAGAAAACCATCTCGTGGTTATGATGCTCACCCGCCTCTTCACTTGTAGCAAAGCAAATGGGACAAATATAAAATTCACAGTCCTTACGCATGTTCATCATTCCTTGTTCCGCATTCAAGCATCAGAACTCTTAGGTCAGCTCTCGGGTTCTGACTAATAGTATAACCGATCAGACCAAAAGATCGACAGTATTCTCCTATCATATACCCTTGAACCCACTTACAGATTTTCGATCTCAACTGGCTCCACTTTGTCGGCGATTTCAATGTCAAAGATCTTTCCGTAGAAGAAAAGTTCAGCCTCGAGGGATCGCACGATATTATCAGAGCGACGGAAGCCATGTTGCTCGTCCTCAAAAGCCAGGTAAGCGACCGGCAAGCCTTTACTGCGCACAGCTTCCACCATTAATTCAGCTTGGTTAGGTAGTACGACTTTATCTTCTAATCCTTGAAAAAGAATCATGGCACAAGAGAGCTGGTCGACATGATGGATGGGCGATCTTTCATGATAAAGATCAATTCGTTCAGGATAGGGTCCAACCATCGAATCCAAATAGCGGGATTCAAACTTGTGGGTCTCCTTGGCCAACGCTTCTATGTCGCTCACACCAAAATAACTAGCTCCCGCCGAAAATATATTATGGAAAGTAAGGGCACATAGGGTTGTAAAACCGCCAGCACTCCCACCCCGAATCGCCAGGCGCTGGCTATCGACTAAGTTTTGCCTAATTAAGTATTTTGCTGCGTTAATGCAGTCTTCGACGTCTACAACCCCCCACTGGCCGTTGAGTCTCTGCCGGTAAGCTCGACCAAACCCTGCGCTGCCGCCGTAGTTGACGTCCACGATGGCAAAACCACGACTCGTCCAGAATTGTTTTACCAGATTTAAGGATGCCGTCGTCATGCCAGTTGGACCACCATGGCTGAAAACAATTAACGGTGGCTTTTCACCGGCCGGAGCTGCATATTCCTGATTTTTTGGCGCATAATAAATGGCATGGGCTGTTAAACCATATTCAGTCGGAAATTCGATAGCCTGTGGATAAGAAAGGTAATCTTCGCGAATAGTCATTTCACTGGATCGACGCAGCACATTGATCTCTTTTTCTGGGAAGTTTATCTCAACGATTGAGCGAAATTTGCTAGGAGAAGCTGCAAAGAAAACTAGTCTGCTTCCATCAGCCCGGAGGCTGCCCATCTCTGTGTAGGGTAAATCAACTGGCGACAATTGCCCGCTGGCTAAATCAAGGATGCCCATTTTGGTCATGCCATTCCAATCATACGTACAAACGAGCTGATCAGGTGATATGAAAGCATATCGGGACATACCAAAGACCCACTGAGGCCAGCCAAATTCGGCCGCCATCTCACATGTTGGTTTAAGCCCATCTTTACCCAAACAGTAGAGATTCCACCAACCGGATTGGTCAGAGATAAAGTACAAAACACCTTCGGGCGCCCACTCGGGTTGAAAGATAGACTCATTCAATCCACCGGCTACACGTCGGGGATTTTCCAAGGAGCCATCTGATCGAATGTTGGCTATCCATAACTCCGTGCCATCCCAGGGCATATTGGGATGGTTCCAAGTCAGCCAAGCTAATTGGCGGCCTTCCGGACTTAAACGTGGGGAAGCATAGAAGTCGTTGCCCGAAACCAGAACCTGACCGGCATTTTGCTGAGCAAGATCAATCGCCACTAAGGTATTCACTGCTTCACCCTCACCGGTGTGGTCCTCCCTGACACAAATCAAACGGTTGCGAGACTTGTCAACAACCAGATCGGCGTACCGCATGGCTATCTCTGGAGTGACTGGTTCCGGTTTGGACGATCCTTTCTGCCGGTACAGCCGTTGATCTTTGAAATTTGCAAAGAAGACCACGCCATCCTCAACTGTGAAATGGCCGCCACCATATTCGTGCACACGGGTCCGGGCGTTAAAAGAAGGTGGCGTAATATCAGAAATACGTCCAGAAAGGGTGCGGCGAACGATTACATAACGACCACCTTCTTTAGGTCGCATCTCCGTCCAATAAGTATCGTTCCTATCAAGAATGATAAAATCTAATCCAACAATGTTTGAGGCGATCAAATCGGCCGTAATTGGCGATTTCCAGGTTCCATAAGGTGCGACAGATTTTTCTCCCATGAGGTTATCATAGCACGGAGAGTTAGTGGTCACCACTACTAAGAACACAGTAGCGATTGTCGATATCGGTTAACCAGAACATCAGAGAAGATTTTTTCCACGATTACCTGGGTTTTACTGCCTAGATTGAGTGCATCAGTATCGCCGGTCACGGTTTATCGTATAATTTTTGATACACTTATAGAGTTACTATGAAAAATCTTGACCAACAAAACACCATTAAAGAGATCTTGGCAAAATGTGAAACTATTGCCGTGGTTGGTTTTTCCCGCCGGCAAACGCGTGCTGGATACTATGTACCTGCTTATCTACACGAGCATGGCTATCGAATCATCCCCGTCAATCCCTATCTGGACGAGGCATTAGGTGTGAAAGCATATTCTGACTTGATTTCCATTCCAGATCCGGTTGATCTTGTTCTCCTTTTCCAACGAAGTGAAAAAGTGCCGCCATTCGTGGACCAAGCCATCGAGATTGGAGCCAAGGCCCTTTGGATGCAGTCGGGTATTTACAATGAAGCGGCCGCTGCTGAAGCTCGATCGGCCGGTTTGGATGTGGTTATGAATGCCTGCATGATGGTTGAGCATCGACGCTGGGTCGTGTACAGGTGACGATCGTTTTTAACCTTTTCTTGACCATAAATGCCTAAGCGGTAGACTATACAAGGATTTTTTACCTTACTGATGATTACAAGGAGGGAGATTTTCATGTATCAAAGCCCAAAATTCAAACTGAATTGGTTGATCCTATTTATTATTCTAGCTGCGCTGCCGGCGTTGGCTTGCACTACTTTTTTGGGATCGGGCGAAGATGAAGTAGATTCGGTGGCAGCAGAGCCCACGATCGTCGCCGATGAGGAAGCAACAGCTCCTATAGAGGAACCGGCAGTGGCTACTGAGACCCCAACTGAAGAGCCAACTTCCGTACCGACGGAAGAACCTACACCAGTTCAAGAAGGGGAATCAGAGGGTGGTGGAGAATCTGGGCTTGGTCCATTGGATTCGATATTCCAGGCCCAACGATCCGGATTAGACGTCGAGGCTTTGAGGATGACGATGATCAATGAAAATTTGGATACAGGAGAAACCTCTTCATCGATCTTCGAGCTCGTCAAGCCCGATAGATTCCACATGGCCAGCGAGGGTTTCGAGTTCATCATCATAGGCGAAAAGACTTACATAAAAGACGATTCTGGAACCTGGTTAGAATCCCCAGTACCGATGGGCAATGTGCTTGAAGGCACCATTGATGCGTTCACAGACGACGAGGCAGTTGAGGAGCTGTTACAGGATTTGGAGGTTACCATCGACAATGTCCAATCACTAGGCCAGGATACAGTGAATGGCCAGACTACAGACGTTTACGAGTACACAGCCGCCTCCATGTTTGATGATTCCATCGTCTACACCAAAGTCTGGGTCGGGTCAGATGACGGCCGGCTCTACCAGCAGCAGATCGAATCCGAATCCCAAGGGATTAGAAGTAGGACAACCTTCACGTATGAATATGGCTCGGATGTGGTCATCGAAGCCCCTATCCCATGATATATCTGAATTTCCTGGTCACGCTATATCATTATCTCTAAGACCGTCGTTCCTGATTGAACAGTCGTATTGCCCTTTAACTACGATAGTCGTAAAATGTGAACAGTGTGGATGAGGCCGATCGGCCATTCGGGAGAGAGTCCGGATTACCGGAATATGGGAGCAGCTGGGATCCGGGTCGCCGAAGGTGCAAACTGCGAAACAGATAATTGTGGCCAGTGAATCTCTCAGGCAAAAGGACCGGATGGCCAGGCACCCCTGGAAAGCCTGAATCACTTAAAAAATCAGGCACCGAAGGGGCAAACTGGTTGGTATGAAAGCCAGTCAGTGAAACTCTCAGGTACAAAGACAGGGGACGA
>DOXE01000420.1 GCA_003519205.1 Chloroflexota bacterium | reverse complement strand
GGCCAAGGCCATGGCAATCATCACTCGCTGGGCTTGACCGCCAGACATTTCATGGGGGTAAGCATGGGCTTTTTTCTCCGGATCCGGGATACCCACGTTGCGCAGAAGCTCAACTGTGCGCTTCCAGGCGTCTTTCTTGCTTAGATCCGTATGAATTAGAAACGCTTCAGACAGTTGATCGCCAACAGTGTAAACGGGATTTAGGCTGGATTGAGGCTGCTGGAAAATCATGGAGATCTGGTTGCCGCGGATACTGCGCATTTCTGGGTCGGAAAGCTTCAATATGCTACGATTTTCGAAAGTGATCTCACCGCTCACAATACGCCCCGGCACACCAATCAGCCGCATGATCGATAATGCGGTTACGCTTTTACCACTGCCGGATTCACCGACGATACCCATAACCTCACCTGGGCGGATCTGAAAACTAACACCGTCGACGGCTTTCACAATGCCATCTTCAGTGAAGAAGTAAGTTTTCAGGTCAGATATTTTCAATAAAGATTGAGTCGGATTGATCACTGATAGTCTCTCAGGATGATCAGATTCTTTATCGCGGATTGCCACAGGAGACTCTTATCGCTCGATAAACAGATATATTTCAAGATTACGCGAACAAGTTTTTCGCTCGTTGATAGATGTTCTCCAATTCCTGTTCAATATGATTGTCAAGCGGGAGATGTTTATGGGTAGCTAGAATGAAATCTATCTTTTCCTTGACCTCTTCCATGATCGTTGGCTTTCCGGCTCTTTCCCAAGTTTGGAGCGACTCGTGAACGCCCAAGCGGTTGGTCAACCAGGTGCCAGACCGGATTCCGAGTCTGGTAGATCGTTCTCCGAGAAAGTTGCCAGCCGGGCCGACACGCCCGATCACTTCATCAAGCCATTGTTCTTCGGTGGCATCGATCCCCCGATGAGAGTGTTTGTTCATCCGGAAAATCTCAATATCGATTAATAGTTGTTCGAAGGAAAGGATCATAGAGCCGCCCAGCAACCCCGGCCCAACCATGAGATCTGGCCAGGAGAGCATCGGCATCATTGCCGTTAGAGCGCGCTCATAGCCAGCTTGAATCCCAGAAACAAACTGATCTGTCCCGCCTCCCGACCCCTCCACCGGGAGCCCATAGTAACGACCCATTTCAATAGCAGCTGAGTTCAAGATCGCATTTTCAATGGCTCCGCCACTATAAAATCCGGTGCGGGGATTCATTATCGCTAAAGAAGGAGCATAAATCACCGGAGTCCCCGGTGCGGCAGCCTGAAGCAGGCATAAAGTTGCCAAGACCTCGCAGTTTCCTAGGATGACAGAGGAGATCAAACTGCCAGGGGCGGTACCCCCCATGAGCGGCATCGGCATCACGGCTACGGGAATATCCCAACCCAACAGAGCCAGGTAAGCATCGGTAAACTG
The DNA here is from genome assembly GCA_003519205.1 of Chloroflexota bacterium. Classification (GTDB taxonomy): domain Bacteria; phylum Chloroflexota; class Anaerolineae; order Promineifilales; family Promineifilaceae; genus UBA11865. The sequence goes on along the minus strand of DOXE01000420.1, from coordinate 4,084 downwards.
TTGATCGATGATCAACGGCGATTGTGGGCAGAACAAATAGGAAAACGGGTGTTTCTTGCGAATGGCTTCTCGATCACCAAAGATTATTTGGAGTATTTCTAGGAACCAGGGAGCGTGCGCTGCGGTTGGGATGGAATCCTGGACGTGCTTTGAGAAATTTTCAAATATCGAACGCCAGTAGTGGACCATACTCGGGATGGAACGATCTCCGGAACCGCTATCGGTCATGGACCAGAAGACGCCGATCTCGTCTAGTGCATCAAGCAACCGGGTTGCTTCCATCCAATCGTTGAAATTCGCGCGCCGATGCTCCCCGGTTTTTCGGTCAATGATCGTTGTCCCCTCGCCATCAGCCACCAGCGTGCAATTTCCTGCGTTCATCGCCAAATCCCAGCCAGAACGACGAGCCCCCAGGCTGAATTCCTTGGGAGCTAGGCGTAGCGCTTCTTCGACCAGGTTGCGCGGCAGGCAGACGATCATTTTGTCTTCATTAACTTCAGCACCAGCATCTTTGAGATATTGACGCCCTATGGCCGTGTCCACTCGAATGCCAGTATTTGCCAGAAGATTCAATGTACGCTCATGAACTTGTTCTTTTTCCTGCTCAGACAGCACTCGCAACAGCGTTTCCACTCCAACCTCCTATTAGCCCAGTTCGTGGGCTGCAGCCTGAAGAATATGATTAAGTTCTCGTTGTTGAGATTCACTCAATGGCTGCGGGTGGTGATTCTCTAGAATCAATTCCGCCTGTTGTCGGGCGACCTCAACCGGATCCCTAAAACCACCTTCAGAATTAGGCTGAGAACTCAATTCTGAAAACTCAAGCTCGCGCATGTTTTTACGAGTGTGTTTTTGTTTTAAGAAGTGAGCACGGTGCCCCACAGATTTGATCACATCTAAGGCCATTGCCTCCCGGCTGGTATCGATGCCTCGGGCTGCGATGCGAACCTGATGGTATATATCCGAGTCTAAAACAATCGCTTCAGGATAGAGTAGGGTGCATGATTCTACCAGCCCCAATCCGGCGCCGGTATCAGCCCCTACCAGGGCGCACAACAGGAGGTTGGCTGCTGCTTCGGCAGCGGATTGCCAACCTGGCTTCTGGCCGTCGGTTCCGAACACACCTGCCAGGGTAGGTACACCCCACATATGCGCCAGTTCCACACCGATCGCGTAGGAAATCCCGCCTTCCCATGGTGTTGCCAAATAGCCGCCGGTGCGCGGGTGCATGACACCGGGCATCATAGAGTGGTAGGTAGGCGCACCTGGATGTGCCATTTGGATCAGTACCATAGCGGAGACGATTTCGGCGTCCGCGGCAGCCAGTGTGCCCGCGATCGTGGCAGGCCCGGTAGAACCTACATTGGCCATCGACATAAAGCCGACCGGCAACCCGGCTTCTGCAAAAACCAAAGCCGATTCCATCCCGCCTTTGTCTTGAGCTAAGGGCGCGATCGTACAGACCAGGCTTGAGAGAGGGGGACGTTCCCGACGGGTTTCTACATCGCCGGCAATCACGGTGGCCATCTCAACCGCATAACGGGCTACCCTTTCATCTGCCACCGTTTCGGTTTGCACGTGTTTTACCGTATTGTTGAAGGAAGCATCTAATTCGTGCAAAGGCGCCAGTGCCAGAAAATCTTGGGCGCTGACCAATGGCCAGTAGAAACCAATGGAGGAGAGGTAATCGGCTATGCGTGCCATCTGGCCGACATCTTCCTTGCGAGAACGCCGGCGTTGGCGGGTGGAAAAGTCGATCACTTCGGTACCGCAACCGTCGGTGGCACAATAAAAATGCTGACCATCGAGCACCAAATCAAAACCCGGCAGGCGTGCCCCCATGCAATAGTAACGCGGTGCATGCGACATTGTATCTACAACTAGGTCGGCAGACATTTTCACAATCCGGGTTTCGAAATCAACATCTGCCCCATGATTTGCGTAGATCTCCAGTGCTTTTTCTGATGGGCAGTGGACTCCTACATCTTCGAGGATCTCCAACGTGGCAGATTTGAATTGCGCTAATTGCCGGTCAGTTAAGATACGAAGTTGGTAACCGGGTTTAATCGGCTGCAGCTTTGGGGTCTCGCTAAACATATTACTCTCCTTGGTCTAACAATTCCTTACTCGCCGTGGTGATAATGGCTTCCAATTTTTCGGCAGCGCCCTTGGGCAAGGGAGGAGGCTTGTGGTGATGGAGGATTTCAAGGGTCTCGGCATGAGCAATTTCAAGCATCGTTTTTCCTGCCGGTGGCCACATNNCCGTGACTGTAAATCTCATCGGCGCCGGCTAAGTATGCCAGCAACGTTTGGGTAACGGCTTCATAGCCATAGTGAGCATCGAGGTGCTGGGAGGTAGTCGACATACCCCATAGGTTGACAGGCAAATGGTAGGCATGGCCAAGCTCACCAAGGGCCAGACGCAGCTTATGACCATCGGCGCTGCCGCCATATCGTCCAGTCTGCATGTCAAGTTGAGAGGCCCCGCTGCCATATATGATGGGGGTTCCTGGTTGAACGGCCTGAAAGAGCACCAACCCGCTGAGTACTTCAATGTTATTAATCAAGATCGTCCCAGCCAGGGTGACAGGCGAGGTGCCACCTGCCAGAGGCATGGGATAAACCATAATAGGCACCTTTAGTTTGGCGAGTTCGATACAGGCTTCGAGCGTGGCAGGATCGTGCATCAATGGCGAGATAGTACAATAAACCACTGAGAATATCGGCCGGAAGGTATCGCTGCCGGTGACGGCCTTGACCAATTCGACTAACACCGGCACTTGTTTGGGGTCAAGCACACTAGAACGCACCGGTTTGCTGGTGTTGGTAAAGGCCAGGGCAAACTGGGCCAGGGTTCGGATGTGTGCGGGCACATCGCTGGTTGAGACGGTAGTGTTGACGATATCGACTTTGTCGAGTGCATCGGCAAAGAGTACCGCACGGCGCAGGTCCTCAGTAATGGAAACATGGGTTTCGCCGGTTTCCGGATCGATGGCTTTCGTGCCTTGACTATCAGTAGTGTTATAGGATCGGCGTCCGTTGAGGATCACATCCCGTTTTGGGTCGCGCGCGGGAAGCCGGACCACCCGGGGGGCTTGTTGTAAACTCCACTCAACCAGATCGCGCGGAAGCCAGGCTCGATTCTCTAGATAATCTACGCGACAGCCCATCCTCTCCAAGATTTTCAATGCCCGCGGGGTTTTATAACCAATGCCTACGCTCTCGATAATGTCCAGGCTGCATTCGTGGATATTCCTGATTTCGTGTGATCTCAAAATCGGGGCTAGCTTTAATCCCATGGGTCTAACCTTCGAGTTCTCGGGTGGCGGCTTGAAGGATGACGATTAGTTCATCCTGAACAGCCTTTTCCAAAGGTTCTGGATGATGGTTCTTTATAATCCAGGCCACTTTCTCCCGAGCGACTTCGCGAGGATTGCGATATTTGCTTGCACTATCTAACTGTTGGGTGATGGATCGTTTCATAGCGGTGCGCATGTGCATGCGGGTATGCTTCTGGCTGAGGTAGTGGCCACCAGGGCCGACATTGGCGATCACATCGAGGGCCAAGGTCTCCGGATTGACCTCCATTTCCTTCAGATGATAGCGTGCCCGTTGATAGAGATCATCATCCAAAATGATGGCTTCGGGGTAGAGCAGGGTGTAGGTTTCGCGCAGACCAATGCCGGTAACAATTTCGGCCCCGGCAAGGCCGGCTAATAAGGGATCGGTAGCGACTTCGGCGGCTGATTGCCAATCATCTAGGGCTGTCGTTTCCGTGCCAAAAGCGCCACCAAGAGAGGGTAAGTTCCAATGATGGGCGATTTCGACCGGAGCATATCGTGCGCGTTGATCCTGAGGATAGCCGACATAGGCAGCGGTGCGAGGATCAGCCCAGGCGTGCATTATGGAATGGAAGACTGGTGCGCCAGGGTTGACTAACTGCATTAAAACCACGGCACTGATATTTTCGGCGTCGCCAATAATCAGCGCGCCGGCGTAGGTGGCAGGTGCCGTTGTCCCTATGGTAGGCATTGAAAGAAAGACAACAGGGATTCCTGCCTCAGCCAGGACCATGGCTCCTTCG
>DOXE01000387.1 GCA_003519205.1 Chloroflexota bacterium | reverse complement strand
GGTCAAAGTCAAGAGTACCATATAGGTGACAAGTAACACGGTATCTGGCAATTGGTACCTGAAATGTTTTGCAGTGGGTACAGTTAAGTTCCATTTACCTCTTTTAACAGTCAAGTTCAAGTCACCTTTTTGCACAGCTTGATGTACGAGATTTGGATTGAAGAGGCAGGAAAAGAATTACACCGGCAAACCCTGTCTACAGGTCAGTTCAACCTTGGCCGTTTGAAAGGCAACCAAATCTACGTTCCATATGGAGGCGTTTCCCGCCAGCATTTGCGCCTGGAAGTTGGGGAGAATGGGGTCACGGTTACAGATTTGGGGAGCACAAATGGCACCCGGCTAAATGGTCAAACACTTCAACCGTATCAGTCAACTGAATGGCCCCTCCAAGATCGATTGCAAATTGGTGGTTTGACGATTCACATTAGACTCCTTTCTCCAACGGTGGCCAGATCATTGGTAGAGGAAGAAGCTAGCGATCCGCAAATCGATAAGTCGGCAGCATCAACGCCCGAAACTGGTATGGTCTATACGGTCGTAAGCACAGATGCCACCCCACAGTTTACGGTGTTGACATCAGAGCCCATCATTGTTGGCCGTGATAGGAACTGCGCCATACGACTGGCTGTGGCTAACGTAGCGGCTCGTCACTGTCTGCTCCAGTTCGATGGCAACCGGGTCGAAGTGACCAACATGGATGCCTACCAGCCTGCTGAATTGTCGGGATCCTCGCTTCAGGTAGGCCAACCAACCGAATGGCCCGTCAACGAAGGTTTAAAAGTCGGTGATGCCCAGCTTTTCCTGGCTCTCAGGCCGGCTGGCCAACAAATTTATTCGTCCGAACTGGGATCCGACACCTTCCGCCGCTCCCAACATATTCTGCGCCATCCCATCGTCCTGCTATTGCTGGCTGGCTTCGGTTTTATTTGCCTGGCTACAGGTGCTGTGCTGGCCTTGCAAGCTGCTCGTTGTGGGGCACTCAATGCCGGATGTATGTTTGCTCCATTTGAAAGTTCTGCGCCAGGAGGGGATTCAATTTTGGTCCAGGGCAAGGCCACGCCGACATTAGCCCCAGTGGTGACTAATCCGGCCGGGCCAACCTCTATTCCGACGGTGGAATTTGATGTGGACTCACCGACGCCGACTAGCGTGCCTGTCGATTGCGCCTCAGATATTACCAGTGGGGCGGGCTGGTTGGAGTTGCCATTTCCATACCGTGGAACCGATCCCATTTTTGGTGGGAGCGCCGAAGACTTTCGACGAATTTCACAGCGAAGCAGGTTTGGCGGTCGGATTAACGCCTTCTTTGACCATGAATTTCCGGTTTACCCGGCGATTTTTGGCGGACATGAACCTAACGATAAGGATCAGACCCTCATCGTCTTCAACGGTGTCCTGAGTGATGATGCCTACTCACAGGACAGCGATTCGGCCGACTGGTATAGTGGCCATGCAGGGATAGATTTTGCTCCAGCCAATCCTCGACAAGCGACCACCCCGATCCTGGCTGCGGCCGATGGCCGGTTGCTCCTGGCCGTGATTGATGCTGACGATAATCATATGGTCTGGCTGGAGCACGATCCTGACGGAGATGGTCGCTTTCAATATGCCACGTTGTACTTCCACCTACATTCCGACGAGTTTTTTTTGGCCATGACCAATATGGAAGAAGGCACGCCGATTCAAGCAGGTCAACGAATTGGTACCATGGGTACGACCGGCAGGAGTAGCGGTATCCATTTGCATTTCGAGGTACGTCATGATGTCAATCGCGATCGCCGCTTTTCGATTTTTGAGCGAGTAGACCCTTATGGATGGTTTCCTAGCCAGGAGATCGCCGAAGACCCATGGGCCGTCCTTGTCAGTTGGATTGATAATAAGGGCGATTCGTATGAGCATGAAGGCATTCCAAGCGAGTATCTCTGGGTCCATCCCTTGGTGGATGTGGTGGATACATCCGGCGAATGCCAACAGGTAACCGATATTAAAGTTGATCTTTATAATGTGCTGGGTTGGGCCGTGGTCGATCCCGGATTCACCTATATCGCCCGGGATGACCAAGGCCAAATCTTGGAAGTTGGCCAGCCCCATCGTCGTACAATCACGATTCTGGAAGAAGAGTTGGAGGGTGTAGATACGAGTACGATTAGCCTGGAATGGCTCAATCCCAGGCTTGATACCTGGTTCACCTATAAGAAGGCCGAACTAGAGCCCAATGCAAGTGGTGGTTACACTTTTAGTGCTATTGTCGACAAAACCGGCCGCTATGTTCTGGTGGCCAAAGAAGTAGTCGATCGCGTACCGCCGACGACGTCAATTGAATTGGCGGGCGATAAAATCGGAGACGAAATATTTTCCTTCCAAGATTCTGTTATGATCACTTTGGTGCCTTCGGACCGGGGCCTGATACAATCGGAAATAGTCGACGTTCAATATAGCTTGGATTGTGGCCAGACTTGGGACGAATATTCCAAACCATTTGAGGTTACCCTTAACACGCCACATAC
>DOXE01000513.1 GCA_003519205.1 Chloroflexota bacterium | reverse complement strand
TGCGGAAAGAATCTTAAAATAACAATGGTTCTAAAACCGCAAAAACCATTTAGCAAATGCCGGAAATCCTGTTTTTATATTCAAGTTACTTTACGGCATTTGCATAGATATTCAATAGTCGCCCTTCTCTTGAGCACCTTGATTTGGCTCACGGCGTGTGAACGGACTCTCTCTGGAACCGAAAGAGCCGCCGTGCTCGCTTTTAGTGAAGCCATCACAGATAATATGTTTGCGGGATTGGCAGCCAACGATTATGCCGCGTTTTCACGCGACTTTGATAGTGATATGTACGAGAGAGCACCCGCCACCGAATTCTCAGCCTGGAAAGAGGGGTTGGAGGACGAATTCGGGGCCTACCTTTCCCGCAATGTTGATAAGGTAACCCAATCGGATGAGTTCTATGTCGTGACTTACCAGGCTACATTCGAGAAAGAGGAGCAGGTCACCGTAACGATCGCTTTCCATGCATCCGATCATTCGATTGCTCTTTTGTCCTTCGAATCAGAAAAATATGCGTGGTCCGCATGGGAATAGAGACGGTAGGGTCAATATGCGAAACCACTGATGAATTGCAATATTCCTAAATGTAGCCCAACACCCGCAGCCTTGGACCTGGCTCTGCCCGAAAACCCGGGCTCCAATTCAACGGGCCCGGGTTTGTCTTGGAAAGTGCAATATTCGCCTGGATTGTGTTCAGCTTGTGGCAATTGTCTGCACTCACCAACCGTATTTGTTACAGTCACTGGCTCTCTACAATGTTGATTTTAATTTTTTTCGGCGTATAATATATTTAACGTGTTTTTGCCCTGGTTTTGTCGCTGGAGTGCTTGGTTGACTTCTCCAATTAAGGCTTGACCAGCAACAAGCCAATCCTATCCAATTTCTAGTTCGTGCACATGGAGGTAAGATAAGATGAAGAAACTGATTAACAAGGTCGAAAATGTTGTTAATGAGGAGATGATGGGTATTGGGAAGGCCTATCCCCACCTTGTGAAGGTCAATCTTGACCCGTACTATGTTGCTCGAGTAGATGCCCCTATTATGGGGAAAGTGGGTATCGTGTCCGGTACTGGCAGTGGCCACGAACCGGTTGATTATGGTTTTGTGGGCTACGGCATGCTGGATGCCGCGTGTGACGGTGATATATTCACCTGCCAGACCCCAGAAGCCGTGCTCGCCTGCGACCGCCTCGCGAATGGCGGCATGGGGGTGCTGAACATCGCCAAGAACTTCAGCGGTGATGTGATGAGTTTCGAGGTCGGCGGTGAATTGGCAAGCGCCGAGGGCATCGAAAATGAGTTGGTTGTTATCGCCGATGACGTGGCGGTTGAGGACTCCACCTGGACGCAGGGCAGGCGCGGCCTGGGCTCTGCCTTGTTCGCCGAGAAAGTCTGCGGTGCAGCCGCCGACCAGGGCCGCAATCTGCAGGAATGTACTGCCATCTGTAAGCAGGTTAATGACTGGGGCCGCAGCATGGGCATGGCACTCACTTCCTGCACCACACCCGCAAAAGGGTCACCCACCTTCGACCTTCCGGATGATATGATGGAAATAGGCGTTGGCGTACATGGCGAGCCTGGCCGGAAGCGCATGCCTCTTAAGGAAGCGGACGAGATCGTCGAAATCCTGGCCGATGCGGTTATCACCGATCTACCATACAAGAGCGGCGATGAGGTTTGGGCACTCGTGAACGGCTTGGGCGGGACACCGCTGGTCGAGTTGTACGTGGTTTACAACAAACTGGCGGATATCTGCTCAAAATTGGGCATCAAGATCACCCGCAACCTGGTGGGCAATTATGTCACCTCGCTAGATATGGCTGGCTGCTCCATTACCCTGGTTAAGCTGGACTACAACCTAACCAAGCTGTGGGATTACCCGGTGAATACCTTCGCCCTGCGCTGGGGCGTGTAAACCTTTTCAGGCTATCCCGCCTGGTGATTCAAAATTAGCAATAAGGGCTGCCTGGTAACAGGGCAGCCCTTATTATAAGGAACTCGAACCGCCAAGCAATTACCCCTGCCGCAGTGCTCCACTTGTACTTGACACCTGACATCAGTCCCGGAAGGAATCGGATGTAGACTTGAGGTTCATTTGCATCGCCATGCCACCCTGGCCGGGAGACTCAGAGGCTTCTTATGTCAAGGGTGAATGGCAGCCAACGGTTTGATGCAGCCCGATATTCGTTGTCGTTATAAAAAATGAGAAAGATCGCAAGATATTCTCTAATCACCCTTCTCTTGAGCACCTTGATCTGGCTCACGGCGTGTGAACGGACTCTCTCTGGGGCCGAAAGGGCCGACGTGCTCGCTTTTAGTGAAGCCATCACAGATAATATGTTCGCGGGATTGGCAGCCAACGATTATGCCGCGTTTTCACGGGACTTTGATGACGATATGTATGAGAGAGCCCCCGCGACCGAATTCCCAGCCTGGAAACAGGGGTTGGAGGACGAATTCGGGGCCTACCTTTCCCGCAATGTTGATAAGGTAACCCAATCGGATGAGTTCTATGTCGT
>DOXE01000318.1 GCA_003519205.1 Chloroflexota bacterium | reverse complement strand
CCGCCGATCTGTTTGATGACTACATACGCTCGCGGGAGACCTCGGCAACGATAGAGAAGCTCAAAAACCATCTCAAACGTCATCTCCACGAGTTCGTACGGCAATTTGATCTTGATCTGATCATCATCGAAAACGCCATGGCCATCCCGATGAATGTACCGCTGGGGCTGGCCTTAACCGAACTCATTGCCGAGACTGATCTGCCGACCATTGGGCATCACCACGATTTTGCCTGGGAACGCAGCCGTTTCTCAGTGGGCGCGGCGGATGATTACCTGCGAGCCGCATTTCCAGCCACGCTCCACTCCATCATCCACGCCGTTATCAACTCATTTGGGCAAAGACAACTCGCGCTGCGTACGGGGGCCAGTTCAATCATCGTGCCCAACGTGATGGATTTCGAAGCCCCATCCCCGGTAGCCGATGATTACGTATCTGATTTGCGAGATCGGCTGGGCATTCGTCCCGATGAATATTTCTTATTGCAACCCACCCGGGTTGTACCACGCAAACGCATTGAGCGAGCCGTTGAACTAGCCAAACGCCTCGAAATGCCCTGCACGTTGGTTATCTCACACGGTTCTGGCGATGAGGGGACGGAATACCATCACTTTCTGGAAGAATATATTGAATCGATGGGCGTGAGAACAGTGTTTGCCTCCGACATATTCGACGGTGTACGAGGTCGCACTACTGATGGGCAAAAAATCTACTCACTGGCCGATGCCCACTACCCGGCCGATCTCGTCACTTACCCCTCCAGCATTGAGGGTTTTGGCAATGCTTTTTTAGAAGCCGTTTATTACCGCAAGCCTATTGTGATGAGCTGCTACGATATTTACAAAGTCGATATCCGCCCCAAAGGTTTCGAAGTGATTGAATTTGAAGATTACATCACCGAAGATACCGTACGCCGAACCCGGTCCTTACTCACCAATCCCGACCAAGTGGAAAAGATGGTGACCCATAATTACGAGGTTGCCAGTCACCATTATTCATACAGGAATCTGGAGATATTGTTGGATGCGTTGGTCAGCTTAAGTTTGGGGACTTTTTAAGATTTTGAACCTAATCATCGGGCGGGTAAAGAGACTCNNGCCCTCCTTAACCTGTCCTTTATCCCGGCCAACCCGATACGCCTGGCCATAGAGGGCACCGGAAACCACCCCCATGTAAACCATAAAGAGGGCAGCCAGGAAAGGAACGAAACAGCACAAGACGATGGTCATATATAAAAATTGAAAGGTGTAGGCCGCCACCATCGCCGTGCCCATGACCAGGATGTAGGATAGCAAATAGCCACCGAAGTTAGCCCGGAAGATGGACCACCACTCGCGGACACGCAAGGCTGCACCTAAAGCTTCGTGGTGGATCACGTGCCCGACCACTGGCGGGAGGATCAGGACGATTAAAATCCCTAAGAAGATGCTCAACCCAATGGAGGTCATACCGCCAAAGGTGCCCACAAGGGTCAACAAGACGAATGCCGGCGCATCATTGCCGGAGGCTAATGGGGAAAAAATGGCCGGCAAAAAGATGAAGGCGTAACCGATGCCGAATATGATCAAGATGGGTAACGCGACGATGATCCAGAGGGCGAAAAGCCGTAAGCCGACGATGAACATGCCGCCCCAATCATCCCATTCTGGTAATTCGGGATCCTCTTCGGCAGTTATGGCACGGCCGAGGATCTGGCCGATATATCCGGCGAGGAAGATCCAGGGGATGAAGGGGATGACGAAGCCGGCGATGGCTAACAGGAAAGCGATGAGGATTTTTCGCTTCCATTCTTCATCTTTAAATGGGAATGTGAAAAGGTATTGGATTTGATCGACGGTAGCAACTGTGGTCATCGTTTTTCCCTCCAAACTAGAACCCATTGTGATTCACTGCCATTAGTATGCCAGAATTTACACAAAGCATCTATAATCTGGTGCTTTTTGTCACCCAGCACCTATGACATATATCACTGAATCTTATCGAAAATCATAAGTTAAACTTATACCGATTTTCATTGCGGATGGAGGAGATCAGAGTGGTCCAGTTTTTTTAGAAACTGGACCATTCTACCTTTATCAAGGAGAGAGACTCAGCAGATGATGAAACGAACGTTAATCTTGACATTTCTGGTGGTCCTGCTGGCGGCCGCTTGTGCCCCCGCCCCCTCTGGCCAGCAGGCTGAGGCCGAGGTCACCGTCTTCCGGCCGCCTACCTGAGGCTGCTGTGGTGACTGGATCGACTACATGGAAGACAACGGTTANNCTGCTGACCGAACGGCCGGACATTACCGGCCTGGCTGTGCCGGGCATGCCCATTGGCTCCCCGGGCATGGAGGTTGACGGCGCCGACCCCCAGCCTTATGACGTGCTGGCCTTCAATGAGTCCGGCAATGTCGAGGTCTTCGCCAGCTATGGGCCGTAAGGGATCATCAGTTGACAGTCACCGGCGAACCTTGTTCGCTTGAGGTGACTGTCAACTATAATCTTAACGGGCGATGTAATTCAAGACCCCGCTGGTGCCGTCTTCCAGAGTGTAGAAAAGTTGGCCAGCGGTGATGACAGTGGTGTTGTCGACCACCTGCGATGCCCACAGGAAGCCGTCCGTCGCTTCCAGAGCAGTCAGATAGGCTTGTTCCTGTTCCACAATCCCGGCCGGCTCTGAGCATGCTCGCAGGGTGGTGGCGATGGGACCGACGGTGAAGAAGTCGTCCACCGGCGTCAGCGTGCCCACATAGTCGTTACAACCGGCCGAACCGGTCACCTCTATTTCCGAGAAGGTAGCCGTGATCTGCGTGCCGGGTATGACGGGCTGTTCAGCACCTGCCGGGCCGAAGGAGGCTAACTGGAACTGGATGCCCTGAGCGCTTTCCACAGGAAGATCCGGATCTGGCACTGCGGCCGATCCGCCTTCCTCTCCAGGTTGGGCGGGCCGGAAGCGCATGGTGCCGCTATCGGCGGTCAGGTCCAGGAACAGATCGCCAGCCTCGAAGAAGTAGATGGCCGCATTTTCCAAGCTGGCCAGGTACTGTTGATCCAGCGACTCGGGATCACAAGCCGCCAGGGTCGACGGTCCTAAGGTGATGCTGATATTGCTGTCTTCGGTGGTGTAGGTGGCCCCAACATTATTACAGTCGGCCTTTATGTTGGCTGAGCCATCTGCATTAAACAAGATGGTGTAAAGAGATGGGTCGGACACTTCCGTCACCCCCACCGGATCGGTGAGGGACTCCCATTCCCAGGTCGTGCCAGTCAGGGCGGCTTCTACTAAAGGAGGTGCGGAAACTACGGGCACGTTCTCGACATTGGTGGCCTCCACAAATTCGGCCGCTACCCAGCCCTGGCCATTGGGCACCTCGGTCGTGGGGG
>DOXE01000072.1 GCA_003519205.1 Chloroflexota bacterium | reverse complement strand
TGGAATTAGGCGCGCAGATGGAGTTACCGCTGCCTAATGAGATCAGCATATTTGCGATTGAGGTCGAGAATGTGATCGATTTTTGCGAGGATTCAACACCTGCAGTTGCCGCGGCTATTCCCGAAGTGGTAGAAGCTGTGTTGGCTGAACTCGGATTGACTCCATTATGCACCAACTAGCTTGTGCGAATATCGAGAAAACGACCTAGGACAAATTGGAGCGTGAAATATGGTATCAACCGAGTTGCTTCGGCGCTATCCCTTTTTTTCCGGTTTGAGTCGGGACCACATAAATACTTTAGCCAAGATCTCGGACGAGCTTAGCCTTGAAGCCGATCAATACTTCTTTCATGAGGAAGAAGTGTTAAATCACTTCTATCTCATCGTGGAAGGAGCAGTAGGTATCATCTTTAAACTGCCGGAACGAGATGTCAAACACAGTATCTCTGAACAGTTTGCTCGCGATATTAAGACGAGAGACCTGGTCCTTAGCACGGTGGGTTCAGGTGATGTTTTCGGGTGGTCAGGCCTTATTCCTCCCTACAAAGCCACAGCAGGCGCAAAAGCAATTACACCCTGCCGAGTGATTGCTATCGGGAGCCAGGAACTTGTCGGGATCTTCGAAGAGGATTATCAATTTGGATATTTAATGACTCAAAAAGCAGCACAAGTCATCCGTGACCGCCTGCGCGATCTCCGCATTGAGTCCTTAGCATTCATTGCCGAATAAGATCTGAGCGGCTCGAGGGATCAGGCAATCTAATTTATACTCTTCGTCGTTTCTCTTGGAAATGAGGTTTTGACTATGGTCTCTCCAGAAATTTTAAGACGCTATCCTTTTTATTCCTTCATGGACCACGATCAACTGCGCGAAGTGGCAATGATCACCGATGAAATTAAGTATAAAAAGGATCAAGTTCTCTTTAACACCGATGAAAAAGCCGATGCCTGCTTCCTGTTAATGGAAGGCAGTGTCGACTTGCACTATGTCGTCGACGAACATGATCCATCGCTGCGCAAAGAGTTCATCGTCGGCACTATCAATCCCGGCGAACTTTTGGGCATCTCCGCTTTCGTCGAGCCACACATTTACACCGCCACGGCCATTGTCGTTAACGATAGTCGCCTACTGAAGATGGATGCCGTTGCCTTGCGCGATCTGAGCCGCCAGGATCCCGGGCTAAACTTGGGATTTCAGACCGTAGCCGTTAAGGCAACCATGGAAAGACTCCATGCCACTCGCGTCCAACTTGCCGCGGCGAAATCGCCCGAATGACCTTGAAGTATTAAGAACCTTATAGACTTTTCAGAGGTGGCTGTTTGTGGCTACCTCTTTTTCTTTCTCCAGCGGAATCAATAACATCCCCAGGATCCTGTGAATCTCGAGGCGAGTGATTTCAGTCACCCCTTGCCGGTGACAAAATACACTTAAGCAACTACAATGGGCGTGTTAAGATCGATCTATAACTCTTTGTTATCAATGATAGCAATTTAACTATGCACGAACTTATGATTACAGAGAGCATCCTGGAGATCGCCTTGCGTTATGCCCAGGATGCCGGCGCCGAAAAAATTACCGACCTCTACCTGGTCATTGGCGAACTTTCTACTGTGGTTGACGAATCGGTACAATTTTATTGGGACTTTGTCAGCGAAGGAACGGCGGCCGAAGGGGCAAAACTTCATTTTCGACGGATACCAGCTGAACTATTATGTCAAGCTTGCAGACATGCTTACAGCTTAAAGGAAGATCTGACCTGTCCCAAGTGTCACAGTAACGACGTCCGCATCATCACCGGAAGGGAATTTTCACTTGAGGCAATTGAAGTCGATCAGGCTGTTCCTGAAACCCGTGCAGCCAAAGAAAACGAAGTGTTATCATGAGCCAAAGAATTACAGTCGTAGAGAAGATTTTAGGAGCCAACGAACGGCTGGCAGAAACAAATCGACTGGCACTTGACCAGGCTGGTGTATTTGGCCTTAACCTGATGGCCTCTCCCGGCGCCGGCAAAACCAGTCTCATCGAGCATACCATCCGCCGTTTAGCGGATCGGTATCAAATTGCGGTGGTAGATGGCGATGTCGCCACCAGCATAGACGCCGATCGGGCGGCGGCCGCCGGCGCTCAAGCTGTGCAAATCAATACTGGCGGCGAATGCCATCTGGATGCCGTCATGCTGCAAGAAGCCCTGGCTCAACTTGACCTTCCCTCGATCGATCTTCTTATTGTGGAAAACGTCGGTAACCTGATTTGCCCCGCTAATTTCCAATTAGGCACCCACAAGAGCGTCCTCATCGCCTCTGTACCAGAAGGAGATGATAAACCTTACAAGTATCCGGGTATGTACCAAGGGGTAGATGCCTTGGTGATCAACAAGATAGATTTGCAACCGTATATCGACTTCGATATGGATTATTTCCGGCGCGGGGTCGAGGCGCTAAACCCAGGCTTGGTCACTTTTCCGCTGTCTTGCCGCACGGGCCAGGGATTGGAGGATTGGTTAGCGTGGGTGGGTGAATGGGTGGAGCGGGGAAGGTAGCAGGTGGCAAAGTAGCAAGTGGCAAGTGGCAAAGTGGCAGGTGGCAGGTAATAGGTGGCAAGTAACGGTTTAAGGATACATATAACCGGCATCGTGCAGGGCGTGGGATTCAGACCTTTTGTATATGGGCTGGCCCAGCGCCTGGAATTGACCGGCTGGGTTCGTAACACCTCGGCCGGGGTGGAGATTGAAGTCGACGGCCGGCCAGATGCGTTGTCTGACTTCACCCAGGCTTTACAAGAGGAAACCCCTGCTTTAGCCCAAATTGACGATTTCCGGGTTTTTGAGCGACCACCGGACGGTTACAAACAGTTCGAGATCGTCGAATCAGCGCCCATTAGCGGTGCCTTCCAGCCGATTTCGGCTGACGTATGCATTTGCCCTGATTGTTTGAAGGAGCTTTTCGATCCTTCAGATCGACGTTATCGCTACCCATTTATCAACTGCACCAANNGATTGTGCGGCCGAATATCAAGATCCGCTCGACCGCCGCTTCCACGCCCAACCAGTCGCTTGTCCGGTCTGTGGTCCGCAGGTTTGGCTAGAGGACAGTGGTCGGCTGAGTTACACTCAGCTTGGGTCGGTGGTTGGTGGTCAGTGGTCGGAGGAGCTAGGCTCAGATAGGATTAAAGGCCAGCCCCCAGCCCCCAGCCCCCAACCCNNGGATTTCATCTGGCTTGTGACGCGACCAATCCAAAGGCAGTGTCGGAACTGCGGCGCCGTAAATTGCGAGTCGATAAGCCTTTTGCATTGATGATGGCAAATATGGAATCCATTCAGGCCCATTGCCAGTTGACAAGGGCAGAGCAAGCGTTGCTAGAGTCCCGAGAGCGGCCAATCGTCATCCTTGAACGTCTTCCAGATTCGACCATCTCCGTCGATGTTGCGCCAGGACAACATACTTTAGGCGTGATGCTGCCCTATACACCCCTACACCATCTGCTACTTAAACCGGCCGCGGATTTTCCCGAAGCGCTG
>DOXE01000407.1 GCA_003519205.1 Chloroflexota bacterium | reverse complement strand
CTGAGATCCGCCGGGTGCTGGAGGTGGAGATTGCCGCGCTGGCTGCCGAGCGAGCGACACCGGAACAACGCAACCAACTCGAGCAGCTTTGCCGGGAGATGCGGCAGCAGCAGGACTGCGCCGAGGCGTTAGCAACATTAGATCTGCGCTTCCACCTCTTGCTGGCCGATGCTACCCAAAACCAACTATTTCGAATTCTATTGACGCCGCTGATCGAACAACTGGGGGAACATTTTTTATATATGTGGGAAGGATACGGGCCGCGCCCGTTGGAGCGCGTTTTTGAACAACACGAAGCCCTGGTCACGGCCATTCAACACGGTCAGGTCGAACAGGCCCGGCAGACCATGACCGGACATCTGGCCTATTCCTGTGAAGTGCTTCAAGAGAGCCTCCAACGGAAACGCCCTCAAGATATCGAATAAACCGTGGCCTAACCGATCACATTTTTTGCCCCACCAATAGCGCAATCATTTTATCCTGCCAACAGGAGACAGCTTCTATGACGTTGGAACGTGATGACCTACTCCAGATGTTCAAAACTATGTTGCTAATTCGTCACTTTGAGGAGCAGTGTGTTGAATTCTACAAGAGCGGCGAGATTCATGGTTCCCTCCATCCGTGCATAGGTCAGGAGGCCACCGCCGTGGGCGCGTGTGTCGCTTTGCGCCGGGATGACTATATGACCTGCACCTATCGCGGTCACGGTCAGGCCCTGGCCAAGGGCTTGGATCCAAAACAAGCCATGGCTGAACTACTGGGACGAAAGACGGGCTGCAACCAGGGTAAAGGCGGTTCGATGCATTTCACCGATCCGGACATCGGTTTGCTGGGTGAAAACGCCATCGTTGGCGCCGGTGTGCCGATTGCGGTCGGAGCGGCGATGACGGCCCAATTAGACAAAACCGACCGGGTCGCCATTACCTTCTTTGGCGACGGCGCGGTCAATCAAGGCGCCTTCCACGAAGCGATGAACATGGCCGCCATCTGGGACCTGCCAATCATTTTCTTCTGCGAGAACAACCTCTACTCAGAAATGACCCCGATCAAAGATATGGTCAACGTGGCACAGTTGGCCGACCGGGCCGCGGCCTACGGGATGCAGGCGGTGACCGTAGACGGGTACGATCCCATCGCCGTGTATGAAGTCACCAAAGCAGCCGTCGACCGGGCCCGTGGCGGCGAGGGGCCGACCTTCATCGAGGCGATGACCTACCGTCTGTTTGGCCACATGGTCGGCGATGCAGAGCCGTATCGGACCAAAGCAGAGGTTGAGGAATGGCGCAAACGTGACCCCATCACGACCTTTCCCAAACAGTTGATTGATAAGTTTGGCTTCACCAAAGCTGATATTGAAGCAGTCACAGCCGAAGTCGAAGCTGAGCTGGCCGAGATCAGTCGCTTTGCCCTGGAGAGTCCCTGGCCGGACGTCAGTAAGATTGCCGAAGATGTGTTTGCTGCCTAGCCGGACATCATCAGCCTGCTGAATATGGAGTGCAAAGCTTGCTCTGCAGGCCAAGGCTTCATCCTGAGGCTCTGCCCGAAGGGTCTGCACTCCTATTTGAAAAGGAGATCATTTAACTCATGCGCGAGATCACATTTTCAAAAGCGCTGCGCGAAGCCTTGATTGAGGAGATGGAACGCGATCCCAACATTATTTTGCTGGGTGAAGATATTGGAGTTTATGGTGGTGTTTTCAAAGTCACAGATGGACTTCTAGATCGCTTTGGTCCGGAGCGGGTGCGAGAGACCCCCATTTCTGAAGCCGGTTTCATCGGCGCGGCAGTCGGCATGGCGATGACCGGCAAACATCCGATGGCCGAACTGATGTTTATGGACTTTGCCTGGGTGGCCGGCGACCAGATTTTTAACCAGGCGGCCAAGATGCGCTATATGTCAGGTGGGCGAGTCAAAGTGCCTATGGTGATCCGTACCCAACAGGGCGGTGGCCGTGGCAATGCGGCCCAGCATTCACAAAGCCTGGAGACCGTCTTCACCCACATCCCTGGCCTCAAGGTGGTGGTGCCGTCCACCCCTTACGATGCCAAGGGCCTGCTCAAGACCGCCATTCGCGACGAAAACCCCGTCGTCTTTTTCGAGGACAAGATGATGTACAACCTCGAAGGCCCTGTGCCGGACGAAGAGTACACTATTCCCTTTGGGGTGGCGGACATCAAGCGCGCGGGGACCGATGTCACCATTGTCGCCACCAGCAGCATGGTTCACGTCGCCCTGGGCGCGGCGGACTTGCTGAGCGAGGTGGGGATCAGCGCGGAAGTCATTGACCCGCGCACCATGTACCCTCTCGACACCCCATCGCTGGTTGACTCCGCCAAGAAGACCAGTCGTGCAATCGTCGTGGACGAGGGTTATGAGCGTTATGGAGTAACCGCCGAGATTGCCTCGGTTATGGCCGATGGTGCTTTCTATTATCTGGATGCGCCGGTGAAACGTATGGGGGCCATGGATGTGCCAGTGCCCTTCTCGCCAGCGTTGGAGGACTTGACCGTCCCGACCGAGGCGTCTGTAGCCGACATGGCCAAGACGTTGTGCGGCAAGGTTTGATCGGGTCCGCACAGTGGGAACAGAAATATTGAACAGGAAAGAGCCACGAATTACACGAATTAACACCAAAATTGGACAAGTGGTAGCACCGCACTAAACCGTGCCGGAGCTAGAAACTCGGTTTTTCCGTGCT
>DOXE01000158.1 GCA_003519205.1 Chloroflexota bacterium | reverse complement strand
CTTGATCCAAAGATCACCATGACAATTGACAATTACTTGAGGAGCTTTGCCGGCGTCTAATCGTTGTTCACCCATATTATTTTCCTTCACCTTCGGAGCATCTGAACGGCTTCCTCGACCGTGATTTTACCCTCTGATAATTGATTGAGAATTTCTTGACGATCATCTTCTGAAAGCCGTTCACCCTCACTCGAACCAACTTCATAACCTAAGGCGCGGATGACCTCGGTCAGGCGAGCGCGAACGGCCGGGTAAGAAAGCCCCATATCTTGTTCGACTCGGTTGATTTTGCCCTCGCACTTGATGAATGTTTCGACAAACTGCAATTGTTCTGGATTCAGATGATAGAGACGACCTAAGGCAAAATGTCCTTCAATCGACGTATCACAATGTCGACAATGTAACCTGGTGACAGCCAGGCTTTCACCACAAATCGGACATTGACCAATAACTGGGTTCATCCAAGAACCTCCTGAATTCTAATCAATTTAAGTACAAATACTTCAAGTTCTAATAGGGCTCTAGCTGGACAACTGTCTGGTGGATATAAAAATAAAATGACGTCATCCGCCTAGAGCCTTAAAAGATAAAATAATCTCATTTACCCTTGAATAATTTAATATGCCCGTAAATAAAATTGAATTTCTTACACATAATAACCAATTTACTTATTTAAGTCAAGTTGTCGCTTAAAAATATTAACATCCATATTCATAATATTTACATTTTGTAAAATATTTTAAATAGGGTCGAATATTATCTTTGGCGTAGCAGGACACAAGCTTTCCGATGAATTGGAGGGACGCCGATGCAGGAACAGAATGTCTGCGGTTTTTTGAAGCTGGCCCCGTCAATTGCCTTTATCGGGGATATTATAGGTGATCACGAATGGTAGATAAGGCAACATAACCAAAACCCAATGCGCAAGAGAGCATAAAAAAGGATGGGCCGAAGTTTCCTTGCCAGAAACAAAGGATTAAACCGATAGTTGCGTAGATAGCCAATAGCAACTCGATGATCACGATCCAATCTACCGCTAGTCGGTAGTTGCCGGCCGATAGGGTATTTGTTGGCAGATCAGCCCACTTTGTTTTCCCACCCTTCGGGGTACGGATGAAGGTATGCTGTCGGCCGACTACCGCCTGAACGATAGCCCGGCTATTTGAAGGAGCCAATCCGATGGCCACTAGTAGCAGGGCCGGAAAATAGCGAATCCTATTACCCCAATCCACGTAGAGTTCTCGCTGGCCCATAATGAACAAGATAGGTTGGGCAATGCCAGCCAAGCCGAAGGCCAGAAGAACCGGTGGAGGATGATAATTGAGATAGATAAGCGGCACCTGTACTAAGAGTAGGATCAGGAGAAGCAAATGTGTCGTATAGCCGGACATCGAAAGTAACGCATAAATTCGCGCTATGAGCGAGTGCTTTTGATTGGTCAAGATTTTCGGGCCAAACTTGACCAAACATTGGGTCGAACCCTTGGCCCATCTTGACTGCTGGTTCTTGTAAGCAGAGATAGTTGTTGGTAGCTCGGCTGGGGAGACCACTTCATTTAGAAACCGGAATTGCCAACCTTTCAGGATCGCCCTTGTACTGAGACAGAGATCTTCACAAACCGTATCTGCCTCCCAGCCCCCGGCATCAAGCAAGCACTGTCGTCTCCAAACGCCAGCAGAGCCGTTAAATTTGGGAAATAGGCTCGCTCGATGGCGGACTGTCTGTTCCATCGCGAAGTGTTTATCCAGGGCTATTGTCTGGGCGGCCGTGAGTTGGGATTCAAATGGGTTGAGATGGCCCCAACGGGTTTGCACCATGCCTAAATCTGGTTCGCTAATAAAATGGGGTACAGTCTGGCGCAAGAAATCAGATTGTGGTTGGAAATCGGCATCAAAAACGGCGATATAATCACCGGTGGCACGTTTCAGCGCATCTTCTAGTGCGCCCGCTTTGTAGCCGTTTCTGTGCGTTCGATGAAATAGCTCAATATTAACGCCATGGGCAAGATACTTATGGACGATTGCGTTGGCGATTTCGGTTGTATCGTCTGTGGAATCGTCAATGACCTGGATTTGGAGCTTTTCTCGCGGGTAATCTAGTTGAACGGCCGCATCGATTAACCGGCCGACGACAAAACGCTCGTTGTAAATCGGCAATTGAACCGTTACTTGGGGCAAATTAGCGTCCTGTATGGGCGGGCAGGGAAACGTTTCATGACGGTGGCGCCAATAATAGACCAATGTTACCAGTCCTAAGAGGCCAAACAGGGCAATGCCTGCTGCTGCTAGGAGATAAATGCTGCTTAACCAGGGTAGGATCATGATTCATCAACCCCTGCTCGAGACACGACGTTTTTGAATCTTTTATTGAATGTACTGCGTGGAATCATAATACGCCGGCCGCAACCCTGGCAAACCAGTCCTATGTCCACCCCCAGGCGAACGACCTGCCATTCAAAGCTGCCACAAGGGTGTTTTTTCCGTAGGCGAACGACATCTCCAAGGCTAATTTCTCCAGACATAGCCGTTCATTATATCTTGCGTTGGTGGTCGAGACACTATCCTCAATCTAACCATCAAGTTATAATGATGTCCGGTGAATAAAGGAAAAAACAAACGATTATGTGGTTAATCAACCAGCCAATTTCAGAAATCATAGCTTTTGCCATTACGGCCATATTGGCCTTTGCCTATCATGAATTCGCTCACGCGATCGTGGCCGACCGCCTAGGCGATCCAACACCCAGGGATAACGGTAGAATTACCCTCAATCCATTCCCACATCTAAGTGTATTTGGCCTGATCATGCTCTTTTTAGTTGGTTTCGGTTGGGCTGTAACCCCGGTGAATCCAAGCCTTCTGAGAGGAAATTATCGCCGGTCGATGGCGATGGTAGCTATTGCTGGCCCACTGGCTAATCTGGCCATGGCCATATTGTGGGCGCTGCCAATCCGATTGGGGTTCGTGGAACCCGGCTTTGCAGAAATCATTCCGACACCGTTTCAAATACTTTGGTCAGGCGTCAGGATAAATCTATTGTTATTTGCCTTTAACTTGATTCCAATACCACCCCTCGATGGATTTACGATACTGCAAGGAATCGTTCCGCCTGATCTGGCGTATCAGTTAGACGCTTTACGACAGTATGGCTCTTTCCTCTTGTTAGGTGTCCTTTTTTTGCTGCCGATGATAGGGATCAACATCATTGGCACTGTAGTTGGCCAGGTGTCCAATCTGTTATTACCCGTACTTACCGGCATGGTCTGAAATGGAAACTTCCAATCGAGCCGTTTACCGGGTCTGGCAGTTTTGGCAGTTGGTAATAGCCCAACCATTGGAAAGTGAAGATGAGGCTGAAATCGCTGTGATTCTCAATCCCGATGAACTGGAACTCTTTTTTCGCCAGCATATCAGCGAACAACAACATGCAGTGCGGGTGATGCGAACGTTAAAAGAAGCCGGGCATGACGACGTCGAACTTTTAGCAGCCGCCCTTTTACATGATGTCGGCAAGATAGAAGCTCGTTCAAAGTGGTGGGATCGGCCAGTCGTTGTGCTAGGCCAGACCCTATTGCCAGCTCAATCGGCCCATTGGGCTTCAAGAGGCAAAGGCAAAGATGACTGGCATCGACCGTTTGTGATCAAAAAATGCCACCCTGACTGGGGGGCCGCAGCGGCTGCCTCATGTGGTAGTTCACCACTAACTGTGTCACTCATTCGACGGCATCAGGAACGTCTTAAAGGGAATCAACAGAGTAAGGAAGAGCGCTTGCTTGCCCTCCTGCAATGGGCTGATGATCAAAATTAAGCCATCATAGGTCGGATAGGATTTTGAGAAATATATTTAATAGCAGGGAATGTATATGCAAACCGAAACGGTAACTATCATTGGTCTGGATCGAATCAGTGCCTCGATAGGCCTGGGGCTTCAGGCCAACGATTTAGGATTAACTATCGTCGGATCAGATCAAGATTCATCGGTCGGAGAACAGGCAAAACAATTGGGTGCGGTAAATAAGTTGGTCGGAAATCCTGTGAGCGCTGCAGCGGCGGCCGATATCTTGATCCTGAACGTATCGTTGGCGGAACAGGAGGCTATGCTCGAAGCGGTCGCGGGTGAAATTCGTGATCATGTACTCATCATCGATCTGGCCAATTTAAAAAGTCCTGGTCTAAAGTGGGCTAAAAAATATTTTCAACAGGGACATTATGTCGGAGCAAGTCCCGTATTGGCTGCAAATTCTTTGTTGGATGGTCGTTTCGGTGTTGAGGCTGCTCGCAGCGATCTTTTCAAACAAAGTGTTTTCTGCATCATGCCTTCAGCAAATGCTGATCCAAAGGCAGTCGAAACAGCCGTCAATTTGGGGCGCATTTTGGGAGCCACGCCTTTTTTCTTGGATCCAATGGAGTACGATAGCCTGGTGCTAGG
>DOXE01000135.1 GCA_003519205.1 Chloroflexota bacterium | reverse complement strand
AGATTGTCACATAACAAAGGTAGGTTACCTGATTCCTCAAACAAGGGCCGAGCTTCGGCTATGAGGGGCAAACCCTCACGGATTTGGCCGTTAAAACCCATAATTCGACCCAGATCATTTAAGATGTAGGGTAACTGTTCGGTGAGCTGGTGTCGCCGGGCTAAAGCCAGGGCCTGTTGGCCGTAACTAGCCCCGGCATCTAGATCACCCAAAGCAAAGGCATGCACTAACATCAGACTCCACAGGATCTTGGTTTCGGCAGCAAAATCGTCCAATTTGCGGGCCAGGGCAATCGCTTCTTCGGCCAAGGGTAAGCCCAATTTAGGATCAAAGACCGGTGAAAACGTAGAGTGGACGATGGTTCGAGCCAACAATGCTGCCATTTTTAAGGTATCGTCCTCTCGATCCGTGGCCACTCTTTCCAGTTCGGCGTAACCTTCCAAAACATCGTCATAGGAATTGATCAGTTCATATGCCCGGCCGCGCCGCAGAAATAAATGGATGAGTTCGTCCTTATCGGCGGTCAAGGGATCAATCAAAGTCAGAGCCTGGCTATAATGTTCGATGGCTTCGGAGAGGGCAAACAAGCGAAATGCGACGTCTCCGGCNNGGGCCAAGGTTGCCGCATGTTCCTCCAAATGGTCAACGAAAAGCTCTTCTATCACTTCCCCTACCATTCGGTGATATTCACGCCGTAGCTTTAGAAGGATGGTCCGGTAAGCCGCCTCTTGAGTGAGGCCATGACGGAAGATGTACTCAAGTTCCGGAATACGGGCCACTTCGCGAATGAGATCGGCATACTGTAATGTGGTAAGGTGCTCGTTCAATTCACCCGATAAGGCCGGCCCTTGGCCATTTCTACCCGGTGTTTGTAAGGCTAAGACCCGTTCTAACACCCGATAGTAGAAATTGCGACCAATCAAGGAAGCTATCTGCAAAACCTGCCGGGGTTGTTCCTCAAGTTGGTCAATGCGAGTCGTGAGCAAGGCCTGGAGATTTTCAGGAATTTCAACGCCAGATCCATCTTTCCTAGCTACCCAATGTGCCCCGCTCTCATCCCGCATAACATCACCAGCATCGATGAGCGTTCGGATGACTTCTTCGACGAAAAAGGGATTCCCTTCGGACTTAGCCATGATGTTTTCACGCAGCGAGACAGGCAAATCGGCGATGGTTAGCAGACTATCGATCAACTTATTGCTATCTTCTAAGGTTAACGGCCGTAAGTTTAATTCAATGGTTCGATGGGCATACAAATCAGTTGCCACCTGTGTTAATTTCCATCCTGGTGCGTAGCGATCCGGCCTCAAGGCGCAAATAAATAGAATAGGCAATTCATTGCAAAGCTTGAAGAGATGTTTTAGGAGATCAATAGATGCCGAATCGGCCCAATGCAGATCGTCACAAACTAACACTATGGGAGAGATGCTGGCCTGATGGCGCCATAGAGCTTCAGTGACAACATAGAGCTGGCCTTTGAAGCTCTCCCCTTCTAATGGAGGGCGACCGTCTAGACTATTTAAACCAAAAAGCGATTCAAAAACCTGGCGAAATTGAGACTGATTATCTTGCGGCAACGTGCCCACAAGCGTCGCCAACTTGTTGCGCACTGATTCCGAAGGATCATTAGGTTTAATATCGCACATATTCTGGGCCAACCGTTGAATGAGACTATACGGTTGGGCCGATTCGTATGAAAGAGAGACGGTTTCGTACCATTGGGGATCAGGGTTTGGGGGCTGGGAATCGGAGTTGGTTTCCGGAGATTTTAACTCGGTAATAATTTCTTCATTATCGACCCACAATGACTTCACTTGGATGGCAGACCTTTGATCCCCGATGCCCAATCCCCGATCCCAATTCTCTGAATATAGCTCTTGAATGAGACGGCTTTTACCTAAACCAGCTTCACCAATAAGAAAGACGATCTGGCCAACACCCTTCCGAACACCCTCAGCCGCCTTAACTAACTGTGACCATTCTGATTTTCGGCCGATGAGGGGTGCTTCTAGGCCTTCGATCCCGCGTAGCCGGCCAGGGACAGCCTTGCGCCCCAGAACGCGGAAAGCAGGCACTGGTTTTTCCTTTCCTTTAACCTCGATACTCTTTAAATCCTCGAATTCAAATAAGGGAGCGACTAAACGATAGGTATCTTCGGCTACCTGCACCGTGCCAGGGGCGGCTGTTTGTTCCATTCGGGCTGCCAGGTTAATGGCGTCGCCCATTGCCGTATACTCCATCCGTAAATCAGAACCAACTGTACCCACGACGACCATGCCGGTATTGATACCAACCCTGACTTCGATATTGATCCCATATCGTTGGTCGATGGATCTTTGATAAGATTTGAAGCCAGCCACGATATCCAATCCAGCCAGGATTGCCCGTTGGGGATCATCTTCATGGGCGATTGGCGCGCCAAAGAAAGCTAAAATGCCATCGCCCATCAGGCGGGCGACGGTGCCCTCGTATTTATAGACCGGCCGGATCATATGCTCGAAGGCGCCGTTAATGATCTCTGTCCACTCCTCAGGATCGAGTTGTTCGGCTGCGGCTGTTGAGCCCTGAATGTCACAGAAAAGCATGGTAACCACCCGTCTTTCGCCAACCATTTCCCCTTGAACGCGCGCCGCTCGAATCTTATTCGCCAATTCCTGTGGGATGAACCGTTGCAATGAATCCAGCCTTTCTCTTGATGGGCTGCCATCAAAATGTTCGGGTTGGGAACGGGATCCGGCTACATCTGCCGATTGACCCGGTATCGAATGATCAACATATAACAAGGGATGATCATCGGAAATAATTTGTGATGACTCATGAACCGAGCGATCGCTGGACCAACTCGATCCTTGAATCCAGCTAAATTGGGCTCTCGGGGCAAGGGCGAGTCCACAATTGTCACAAAAGTCGGACTCATCCCCTATCGTTATCTGACAGCGGGGGCAACGGTCAACCAGAAGCAGGCCACAGCGTTTGCAAAAGTTTGCCAGCAACCGATTAAGCGATTGACAATTCGAGCACTTCTTCATTTTTGGGCTTCCAAAAGCCGGCGAACATCCGGCAATTTGAGAAAAGTGGCGCGATCTTCGTCAACGATAATGGAGTCGGCGAGCGTTGCCAGAATGGCGCGAGCCCGATCTCTTGTAGATACAGCCTGCTCAGCTTTGTCAAGTCGCTCCAGTGCATCCGCCTGGGAATCCAGAATCTGCCAAAGGGTAGGCTGTGTTGACAATTCTTCTGCCTCGCGACAGGCTTCATACAAGGTATCGTTAGCCTCCCTTGGTCGATCTAAAGCTAGTAATGCCTTCGCTTTGAGCATCATGGCATCACTGCGAAATTGCCTGACATGAAACCGCTCCAGATAATCAAGCAAATCGTCGGCCCGGCTGGTCGCTAAATCAGGACGTTCCTCAACCAAACAGAACTTAATCTCGGCCAGTCTTACTTCAACGGAAGAAAAAGTCGGCGTAGGAGGCAAGTCTAAATCTATATTATCCAGGCAATTTTGCAAGGCTTCACGGGCAGAGGATTGGTCTCCGGCAACAAGATAAAGCAGGCTCATCAACCCCCAAGGATAACCTTGAAAATACAGCAAATGTTTTTCGAATAACTTCATTGCTCGCCGGCAAAGGGAAAGCCCGGTTTCAGTTGCACCGACTAAAATGCAGTAGTTGGCTTTGGCCAGGAGGCTCACGGCAAGCATCCTCTCCGCTTGGGCCATCTCGCTAAACTCAATGGATCCATTCAAGGCTGTAAGTGCATCGCCCCAGCTACCGTTGATCAAATGTATTAACCCCCGAT
>DOXE01000177.1 GCA_003519205.1 Chloroflexota bacterium | reverse complement strand
GACCATCACGATTCTTAAGCCGGCTGCCTGGCTGCTCGGGTTTGTGGCTATCGGCATCATGCTTGGCGCTGTCCAATTCATACCCTTTGTAGAGGTGGGCCAGGCCAACTTCCGGGAAGGATCGGCAACGTTAGCTCAAATTCGTGGATGGGCGTTTCCACCGAGGCGCTTGCTCACCTTAGCCATGCCGGACTTCTTTGGAAACCCAGCCGACCATGCTTATCTGGATATTTTTACCGGCCGGACCACCCCCTTCACCAACAACTTCTTCGGTCAAGTAAATCCCCATGGACCCTACAGTAGCAATTGGGGCATTAAGAATTACGTCGAGGGAGGCATCTACCTGGGAATTCTGGCCCTCTTGCTGGCCTTTGTGGGAATTTGGTCAGGCTGGCGGCAACGGTCCGACCATCGCTCAGAGATCAGCTTTTTTACGATACTCAGCCTGCTTTCCTTATCCTTTATTTTCGGCACGCCGCTATATGCCATCTTGTATTACGGCTTGCCGGGGATCAACCAACTCCATTCGCCGTTTCGATGGGTTTTCCCCTTTTCATTAAGCATGGCCATCCTGGCCGGCTTGGGCGTGGACTACCTGGCAGAGAGCAGACAGAAATACCTGGCTAGCGTCGATAATAGACGGCATAGGAATTCGGCTTTTGGACCGATTGGATCTCTATTTACCCTGGGTGCTGAACCATCAACTGCCTCAATACTGGCTGGTTTGGCCTTTTGGGGCGGCATTTTACTATGGGCTCTCTTATTAGTGAGCCGTTTTGTTTATCCGTCACTACAATCATCTGTAGAAGCGGTTTTTTTGGGCCTGGAACGGGCACCGGCCGCCTTTCCCAGTGCTCAGGCTTTTTACAGCTTTCAATTTGAGCAAGTCGCCATCCTGGCCCTGATGTTGATCTCAGCCGGTATCGTGCTCCGGGCCAGCCGTTCTTCCGCATCCTTGGCCGGCCGGCCGCTCTGGATATATCTCGCCGCTTTAGCTGTGGGGTTGGATCTATTTATCGCTGGATACGGTTTCAACGCTGCGACCGACCCCAAATTATTAGAATACCAACCCGAAGTATTTAGCTGGTTGGAGGAGCAAGGTGGATATTGGCGCCTCGTCACTTTCACGCCGCACGGAGATAAGCCCATCAATGCCAACACACCCTGGCTATCCGGACTTCAAGATGTTCGTGGCTATGATTCGATCATCTTAAAACAGTATACGGATTACATGTCGGCCATAGAGACGCAAAACGAACTGCAATTTAATCGTGTCCAGCCCATCGTCAACTGGCAATCTCTCAATTCGCCCTTGTTGGATTTATTAGGTGTGAAATTCATCGTTAGCTCTGAACAGATTGAACTACCTAAGCTGGAACAGGTCTGGCAAGACGAGGGCTTGATTGTATACGAAAACCTGGCCGTCACTCCCAGGTCTTATACTATCTCCCGGCAGGCTACAATCGTCGTCGACGATGTCCTGGACAGCATGCAAACTCAAGACCCGCGCCACTTTGTATTGGTTGATCGTGACGACTGGCCTTTTGAGCTTCCGGAAAATCCTCAATCGCCAGAATTAACCCCGGCCGAGATCGTCGACTACGGCAATATCGAAGTTAAAGTTCAGGCTAATGTCAAAGAAGCTTCGTGGCTAATACTGAACGATAGCTACTTTCAGGGTTGGGATGCCTACATCCAACCTATCGCATCGGGCACCACGGCGGAGGAACAAAAAGTCGACATCATCCGGGTCAACGGCAATTTCCGAGGTGTCTTGTTGGAGCCTGGCAACTGGCAGGTCCGCTTCCGCTATAGCCCACTCAGCTTTAAAGTTGGTGGCCTGACTAGTTTTATGGGTTTCATCATCATCGCCTTTGCCCTGGCCGTCTGGTTATGGCGGCGAATCTACAACCCCGAGGCCCCGCTAACAAATACGCGCAGCATCGCCAAGAATAGCCTGGCACCCATGACGCTCAACCTGTTCAACCGGGCCATCGACTTTGCCTTCGCCGCTTTCTATCTGCGGATCCTTGGGCCTTCGGACGCCGGAAAATATGCGACAGCCATCATCATCGCCGGTTGGTTTGAGATCATCTCCAATTGGGGCTTGAACACGCTGATCATTCGCGANNAATTGGGGTCTAAACACGCTCATTATCCGGGAAGTGTCCAAGGACAAGAGTCAGACCAGCCGTTATTTGCTAAATACTTCTATCTTGCGGATGGGCACGGCCATCATCGCCGGATTGCCGGTCTTCATCTATATCTTGACCGTCAACGCCACCGGCAATGCGCTAGATCCGGAAACCACCATGGCCATTTTATTACTCATGATCGGCATGGTTTTTTCCGGTTTAGGCCAGGGTTTGGCCGGATTGTTTTACGCGTATGAAGTGGCCGAATTCCCGGCCGCTATCACGACGGTGACAACCATGCTGAAGGTCGGACTGGGAGTGGTCGTCTTGCTACTGGGCTATAGCTTTGTCGGTCTGGCAGGCGTTTCTATTGCCGTCAATCTGGTCACGCTATTGATCTTGGTGATCGCCGCCTTCCGGCAGTTCCATATACCTGGTCCCTGGTATGTCGATTTTGGCCTTCAACGGCGCATGCTCTCCTCGAGTTATCCATTGATGCTCAACCACCTTTTCGCAGTCATTTTCTTCCAAATCGACGTCCCCATGATGAACCAGATCAACGGAGATACGGTCGTCGGCTGGTACAACAGTGCCTATAAATGGGTGAATGCCTTTAACGTCATTCCCTCCTTCTTCACCTTTGCCCTTTTCCCCGTCATTTCGCGGCAGGTCCAAAGCTCAATGCCTGATGCCCAAAGAACCTTCCGCATGTCAATAAAATTAATGCTGCTGATTTCGTTACCCCTGGCGGCCGTGACAACCCTTTTAGCTCCAATTATGATTGGCATCCTGGGCGGCCGGGAGTTTTTACCTCACGGGGCGATCGCCCTCCAGATCGTCATCTGGTCCATTCCCATTGGCTGGATGAATAGCGTGACCAACTATGTATTAATCGCCCTGGGCAGGGAAAAGATGCTTACCCGAGCCTTTATTTTTGGCGTTGGATTCAATNNACGTCGTGGCCAATCTCGTTTTCCTGCCCCGCTACGGCTACGTAGCAGCCTCGATCATCACCATTCTGTCAGAGATCGTCTTGCTCATCCTGTTTGCCCGGTATTTAAGACCGACCTTGTCCAAAGTAGGCTGGTTGGATTTACTCAAGCGCCCGTTAGCGATTACGGCGGCGATGTTGTGGGCCATGGTTTTGGGAAGCCAGGTTAACCTGGTCCTGGCCTTAGCCTTGGGCCTGGCGGTATACCCCCTTGGCTTATGGTTATTGCATGTGATCGGCGATGATGAACGGCAGATCCTGGGTGCCTTATTACCAAGGGAGATAGCCAACCGCTTCGCCCTGCTTAAGCCTGAAATTGGTGATTAGCCCATGACGCCAAAATCAAGGAGCTGGTGGGCCGAACATTATCGTCTCATTCTGGTCATCATCTTTTTAATTGCGGCCGTGCTGCGCATCTACGGCCTGAACAACCTCTCTCCGCCTGGCCTGGCCCACGACGAGGTCGCCCACTGGCTCATCAAC
>DOXE01000432.1 GCA_003519205.1 Chloroflexota bacterium | reverse complement strand
ATTTTGCCTGGCCGGCTAGAACTGCTGACAGGCTGGATCGGCATTGATGCTAGATTCTTGAATGGACTGCGAATTAGACCGATGGGTTGATAGGTGATCTTCATATCTCATTTGTGTTTACTGGTTCTACTCAAACAGATAGCCTTCAAATCAAAAGAATCTGCTGCCAGTATATCGCCTATTGCACCAATAACACGGGCTTTCTGTCGCCGAGAAAGGCATCAATTTGTATACCCGTGCCTGTACTGTCTGAATCAGCCTTACAGCCGTGCGGTGAGCGACGCGTTAAACCATAGACAACACTAAAGCTGCATGCATCAAAAAACCCTGCTCTGTGGACCAGGGTGTCGAAAAAGTGGGCGAGAACAGACTCGAACCCCTGACTTCACGGTTGTGAACCCAAAAATTGAACCATGAGCATCTGATGCCTATCCACTGATCAACTATCGCATGCGGGGTCCAGTAGCTCCTAAAGCAAGTTCACATTGTCAATCTTCCACCGGCGGGTGTCCGATCTTGCTAAGCAACGTTTCTATCTCGGACTTGGTGGCGGGCGGATTGTATTTAAAAACGGCCTGCTTTGTTTCCACATCGACATTGACAGAGGCAACACCGGCGAGTTCGCCCACTTTTTGCTCGATTGTGATCTTGCAGTGGTCACAGTTCACCGTGGGAATGTTGTATGTGCTAGTAGTGATATTGATTTCTTTACTCCGTGGTAGCTCATTATCATGGGCATGGCCCATCATCTGGGCCATCAGCCCATCATGGTTCATCATTCTCGCCATGGATCCACTGCTTCTGGCTGCTAAACGGTAAAAGATGAACATCATCGCGAACATGATCAGCATACCAGCAAAGGGCAGGATCATTAATCCCCACATTCCCAACCCCAGATCCATACCGCTGGTGAACATCATCGCGATAGGACTCGACCTGGCAACCAGGAGCGTGGCCAAAATCATGAAACCATACATCAAAATTAGACCAAGCAAAGCCACCAGACCCACCTTCTTGAGCGGCTGCCAAGCCGTCTTCTTCGCGCCCGGCACGCCATGAGAGCCCAGGAAGGCCAAACGCGTGTCGGCTTCAACGCCGCGCGGGACGCCGGTAGGTACAACTACTGTTGCACCTGGCCCAACGGCCAATCGTTCGCTATCCAAGACCATCCAACCTGTCCCATCGAGAAAGTGATAGGTCGCGGCCGCAGCTGGATGGGGTGGGATATTTTGGTTGGCTTCNNTCGGCTGAGTAAGTGATGATCTCTTGCCATGCGGGGAATAGTTCTGCTTGACTCATTTGTTTTCTCCTCGAACGAATTCTAAGCTGCGACCCGGGTTGCCATGAAGGCCAGTTGAGTCTGAGCCTCTAGACCACGGGCAACGCCGCCGGGCACAATTACCGTTGCCCCAGCTTCAATGGCCAGGCGCTCGCCGGCAACCGTCATCCAACCTTTACCTTCGAGGATGTGGAAGATTCCTAGAGATTCTGGATGAGGGGGTATCGATTGACCGGGCAGTAAACCGGCCACAACGACTTTCAACCCCTCGGCGTCTAGCAGACCTTGGGGTTGGGGCCCTTCGGTTGAGAAGGTGACCAATTCTCGCCACCCGGGATAAACCATCGTTTCCATTAGATAGTACTTTTTCCTATGTGTTCATTGCCTGGTCTGTACAGACCAATGAGGCTGTCTGTTATCTGATAGGCAGCATACATCCTGGGCGATGGACTGTCTTCGACTTAAGTCGAATTATCCAGCTTTTGCTTGAAAGAGGTGGCTACGTATCGAGGTCAGCTATGGCAGCCAGTTGCTCCTGGTCGAGAATTAGAATCCGGTGCCGCTCCACTTTGATGACGCCGTCAGCAGCTAGCCGTCTTAAGGCCCGGTTGAGCACATCGAGTACCGTGCCAAGCCGGGCCGCCATCTCGGCCTGCGTGTCCCAGCGTTGCCGGATGAACGATTCTCCAGTCGCTTCCTCGAGAATGAGACGGGCCAGACGCGCTTCCACGCTTCGCAGTGACAGGTCCTCAACCTGGCTCATCAGCTGCTGCACCCGCTCAGCCAGGGCTTGAATAACCNNGTTGCCGGCTCAAGGGTGATGACGGTGCCCGGATTGGTCGGGCTGGCTAAGGCGCCAATCGCATTAAACACATCGCCAGGACCAACGACGCGCAATACTTGTTCCCGCCCCTCTGGCGAGGTCTTGACCGATTTGAGCCAGCCTTCCTGAACGACAAAGAGCCCAGAACTCGGCTCCCCCTCCAGAAGCACAACCTGATCAGCCGTATAACTTCTTCGTGTAGCAGATCCGGCGATGGCACTTAGCGTTTGGGCATCCACCTGAGCGAAATAGGGGATCGAAGCTAACAGATCGGCCGCTTCTTGGTGCATGTCAGAGTCCGACATTTAGGCCTCCACTCCAGACGGCACATTCTTAAGCGATGAGGGATCATGCTGAACATATACCGTGATATCTGAAAATCCCAGTGCCCGCAAAGCTCTGACCGCGCCCTGACCGACCGAACCAAAGTTGATTACAGCCGCCTTTTTGTTAGATCCATATTTCCCGTCGATTCCCCTAAGTCCCAAAGCGTGTAGCACCCAGTCTGTGAATTCGGTCCAATATTTAGCACAATATTGACCATGGATTATCCTCATTGATCGCCCAGAGTCATCTACTTATTTCTGTTCCTGAGCGCAATTATTGATGACAAACAAAGTAGAATACCCGCAACAATCGTTCCGTCGGCATAAATAACAGAGAGTGTCCCTGCACGGTATG
>DOXE01000270.1 GCA_003519205.1 Chloroflexota bacterium | reverse complement strand
AGGTAACCACGGTCGCCAAAGAGCTTGCCGAACAAGTCTTTGCTCAACAGCGGAACCGGTTTGCGGTCGTCCACATTACCCGGGGTCAGATGAAGAGCAAGGATTTCGCCGCAATCATTGACGACCAAATGCAGCTTGAAGCCATAGAACCAACCCATTGGTGTCTTTCCTCTGGCGGCCAGACCGGCGAAGACTTTGTGTCGCTCAATACGTCGATTGTGACAAATAGATAAGGGAGTGGCATCAATGAATGAATTCCCGGTGACCGTACCCATACGTACATCCAAGTAGAGACAAAGGGGCAGTAAGGTCACGGGCATTAACTCGACCAAGCGATTGTAACTGACCAGCTTTGGAAATTCGGACCGAAGATGTCTTTGCACATACTAAATGTAGTATGTTTTGAAGTCTCGATATCGAGACATATGAAAGTAGATGATGATCGTCATGATTTCGCTGACAGACAGCTTTGGTTTCGGTCCGGGTCTGTTACTTTGACCCAAGAGTTGGTGTTCAGACCAAGTGGTAATCATTTTGTAAAAATCATCGATATCACAGAAAAGTTCTAATAAACTCATGGGGGACGCCTCCTGTTGGTTTGTTTTTTTGGTTTAAACAATTTTACCAATTTGGAGGCGTCATCCCCCTTTTAATTCCGAACTCAGGTTCTTTAAACTCGTCAAAAGAGGGGTTCCGGTTATCCTTGGCGATGGCACAGGTCATGCCCAGCCGGTTTATATCGATAATCTACTGGATGGCATGATCCTGGCTGGCACGTGCCCGGAAGCGGTGGGCCAATCCTTTAACTTCGTCGACCGGCCGCTACCCTGGAAAGAACTGTTCGCTTATTATGGCGCGATGTGTGGCCGGAAGCCACGGCGCCTGCCGCTCTGGTTATTTCGTGGAATCGCTGCGTTCGTCTTGCCTTTTCTCGGCCGAACGGAATCAATTGACGATGTCTTGGCTTTCTATACCTCCCAATCTGTCTATCCTACTGTCAAAGCGGAACAATTGCTGGGGTACCGCCCGCTAGTTAGTTTGGATGACGGGATGAGGTGCACGGAGGAGTGGTTGCGGGAAGCAGGTTATCTTTAGACCGACCGCTCGATGTTTTTGAATAACATGAATTGGATTGTGATAGCTGTGGCCATTTTAGCCCTCGGCTTGGTTATGTACTGGCTATTTGTGGTGACCGAAGGGGTGTACCTCGGCCGGAGGATGGTCATCTGGCTCTACGATGTAACGGCCAAAAAGTACGATGGAATTAAACAATTCGATGCCGGACACGAACAGCAGACTATCGTCGAACCTCTGTTAAATGGTTTGGCTGGGGAAGACCCGTATTGGGTATTGGACGTAGCTACCGGGACCGGCCGGGTGCCGGCTTTATTATTGAAATCACCCAACTTTACCGGCCGGATCGTCGGCCTTGATGCGGCCGGCCAGATGCTGGCCCTGGCCTCGGCCAAGTTAAATGCCCTGTCCAATGGGCAAAACAAACGAACGGTGCTAGTTCAGCAAGTAGCCGAAGCTTTGCCCTTTCCAGAGGATACGTTCAGCGCGGTGACTTGCCTGGAAGCATTGGAATTTTTCCCTTCTGAGGTAAATGCTTTACGGGAAATGGTAAGGGTATTAAGGCCCGGTGGATTCCTGATGACCACCCGGCGACGTGGATACGAAGCGAGATTATTCATCGGCCGCTACCGTTCGACAGAGGAATTTGAAGACTTATTGGGAGACCTGGGCCTGATCGAGGTAACCAGAAATCATTGGCAAGTGAATTATGACCTGGTGACGGCCAGGAAAGTGAAGCGTGATCCGTGAAGCGTGATGATGAACTGCCAGCAAAGAGGAAAGTCACGCATCACGAATCATTTTACATAACACACATACTAACCATTCAGGAGGACACCCGTGGATGCAGTAGAGAAGGAAATTTGGGAAACAGTTCACCGTCATCTGGCCAGCATTTTCACCAGAGACGTCGATGCCTATGTGGCCACCACTTCCGGGGATCTGTCATTATATGAGTGGTTTGTAACCCCACACCGGCAGGATGGCCTACCCTTTCACCTATTCATGATCGAAAACAGTTGGGCCGGCACGGAAGCCGATTTTCGTTACGATTTGTGGGAAAAACGGCTGCAGTTGTATGGGGATACGGCCATTGTCAGTTACACATTCATGCTAACCAGATCTGAAGCTGGCGGCATCAGCCATCAGGGCCATAACGAGAGCCGGGTTTTAGTCAAAGACCGAGAAGGATGGAAAATCGTTCATGTGCACAAATCGCCTTCCTGGCCGGCACCTTATCAACCTGAAGCGTAATGAGTAAAGCCTAATATACCGTATGTAACACCGTTGAAAGCGACCGCTCCAATTTTAACCCTAGCCCGAAAATCAACCAGCCATGATTCGGTTTTATTGCTAACTGCTTCCACGAATTATCTACGAAAAACTTGCTCGATTTATCCAAATAGCTATACTAGTTTGTAAAGTATCATAGTTGCTCATTTGATTTACAGACACTGGGTGGAAGGGTCGTGTTTGTACGGATTCAGCAATTCGATATTTGGGGTCATCTTAGCGTCCAGTTAATCAACAGCAAGACAAAGCTAGGAAAGCGTGCGCAGAGTTGCAAATACCTAGAGGAAACCGCGGAAATCCTTCTCTACCTATTTTTTTTCGAAAACTTACAGATGTTACCTACAGGATAATCCCAAAATAGTGAGATTATCTCTTTATGGGAAGACAATTGAATTGCTTAGCCAATTGAGGATGCCGCGTAGAATAAAAGGAGGTGATGTTGGGTAAAGAAAACTGAAATCAGTTTACTGTATGAGGGAACAGTACTTCAAGTTTTTAGGTATATCTGGAGGAGAATAACCCATTATGAACAAGAAACTTAGTCTATATATAGTAGTGCTCGCAGTAATAGCGCTCGTTTTAGCAGCGTGTGGCGGTGACGGCGAAACCGTTGAGGTGACGCGCATCGTCGAGGTAACCCGAGTCGTAGAAGCGGCTGGCGAAGGCGGCGGTGAAGC